>JANLYK010000139.1:0-6621 GCA_031365595.1 Chloroflexota bacterium
TGTGCTCGGGGTTCGCTGGCGGCTCGTCGACGGGGCCGGTCGCCCGATCACGCTGGACCGTCGTCGATGAAGATCGGAGTCCTGTTGCCCCAGTCTGCCTCCGACGGCGGTGAGACCTGGAACGAGATTTCGGCCCTCGCCCGACAGGCCGAGGATGGCGGCGCCGACAGCCTGTGGCTGATCGACCACTTCTTCCATCGTGAGGATGGTCTCGGGATCGGCGCCGAGACCGGGATCGCCGAGCCGTGGACGCTGCTCAGTGCGCTCGCTGCGACGACGAGCCGGGTGGAGCTGGGCACGCTCGTCCTGTCGACGTCGTTCCGTCCCGCGGGCCTGCTCGCGAAGATGGCCGTCACGGCCGACGAGGTGGCGGGCGGCCGCTTGATTCTCGGGCTCGGCTGCGGCTGGCATGAGCCCGAGTACACCGCGTTCGGCTACCCGTTCGATCATCGGGTAGGGCGGTTCGAGGACGCCCTGCGGATCACGGCGCCGCTCGTCCGTGGCGAACGGATCAGCCACGAGGGACTGTACCAGCAGGTCCGCGAGGCGGCGATCCTGCCCGCCCCGATCCGACGTGACCTGCCAATCCTCGTCGCGGCCAAGGGCGAACGGATGCTCCGCCTGACGGTTGAGCTCGCCGACCTGTGGCAGAC
Source organism: Chloroflexota bacterium (assembly GCA_031365595.1). Classification (GTDB taxonomy): domain Bacteria; phylum Chloroflexota; class Limnocylindria; order Limnocylindrales; family CSP1-4; genus CF-46. The sequence continues at coordinate 654 of JANLYK010000139.1, forward strand.
CGCCTGGTTCGGCCTCCCGGACGAGCGCTATCGAGGCCGCCACCGCGACCTGCTCGCGGCGTGCGCGGGTGCCGGCCGTGATCCTGCGTCAATCGGGATCACCGTGGGCGTCGACGTCGTCGAGGACGATCCGGGTCCGAACGCACTGGCCCTCGACGCGGGCGTGATCGCGGACGCGCTCCACGCCTGGGACGCCGAGGCCGCCGATCACATCCAACTCGGTGTCCGGCCGGCGACGCCGGCGACGTACGCGGTCGTGCTCGACGGGATCCGGCGCTACGGGGGCTGAGTCGGACGACCGCGGGCGCGCCGCTCGGACGGCGCGTCGACGGTCTCGTCGGCCGCCTTGCGCTGGGCGTCCTGGATCTGTTTGAACACCTTGCCCATGCCCGGCTTCATGAGCGCCCGGTCGGCGGCCGCGGCCTCGCGATCACGCCGGCGGAGGCGCTCGGCCTCGCGCGGATCGAGCTGATCGTCGCCGTTCATGACGCCATCGTCGCGCCACCGCGCGGGCAGCGTCAATCCCGCGCTCGCCCGTCACGGCACGGGCCCTATCCTTCGGCCATGCGCGCCCTGATCTTCGATCTCGACGGAACGCTCGTCGATACGGTCTACGCCCACGTCTTCGCCTGGCAGCGGGCCCTGATCGAGCTCGGCAGCCCGGTGGACGGGTGGCGGATCCATCGCCGGATCGGGATGAGCGGCGGGTTGTTCGCACGGGCCGTGGCGCGCGAGATCGGACGGGAGCTCAGCCCGGCCGAGGCCGAGGCCCTCCAGCGCCGCCACGGCGAGGTCTTTCGCGAGATCCTGCCGGAGCGGCGACCGTTGCCCGGCGCGATCGAGCTGCTCGAGGCTCTGCGGCGCAACGGCATCGTCCACGGCATCGCGACGTCGGGCCGCCGGCCCGAGATCGACCTATCGCTCGACGCCCTGCGGATCCCGCCCGAGACGGTCGTCGTCGAGCGCGGCGACGTCCTGCGCGCAAAGCCCGAGCCGGACCTGTTCCTCGCCTGCCAGCAGCGTCTCGACGTTGGGCCGGACGAGTGCTACGTCGTCGGTGATGCGGTCTGGGACCTGCTGGCGGCGCGCCGGGCCGGGATGCTCAGCGTCGGGCTCCTGACCGGTGGCTACGGCGAGGACGAGCTGCGCTCGGCCGGCGCGTTCCGGGTCTACCGTGATGCGGCCGAGCTTCTCGAGTCGCTCGATGAACTCGGGATCGGCCTCGAGCCCGGTTGAGGGCCCACTAAACGTTGCTCCCGGTGACGATTAGGACGGCCGGACCGTCCGGCCGCGGGCCGGCGAGCAGTCCCGCCCATGATGCCGCCGCGGCGCCTTCGACCGTGATCCCGAGCTCGGCGGTCAGCTCGGCCTGGGCGGCGCGCAGCTCGTCGTCCGACACGATCCGCATCTCGTCCACCCGGCCCATCATCAGCTCGACCGCGGCAGGGATCGCGATCCGCGAGGCGATTCCGTCGGCGTAGGTCGCGACGCGCTCGGTGTCGATCGGCCGGCCTTCGCGCCAGCTCATCGTCATCGCGGCAGCGCCCTCGGCCTGGACGCCCGCGACCCGGCAGACGGGGGCCGCCGCTCGCAGCCACGACCCGACGCCGATGAGCAGCGCGCCGTTGCCGACCGGGACGGCGATGACCGATGGCGCCGGGATGGCGCCCGCGTCGGCGGCGTCCGTCAGCTCGACGGCCAAGCTGGCAGCGCCGGTTGAGATCCGGGGATCCTCACCGTCCACGAGGAGCACGGCCCCTCGGTCGGCGGCGTGGGCCTCGGACGCCGCGCGGGCCGCGTCGAAGTCGTCACCGACCTCGATGACGTCCGCGCCGAGCGCCCGCATCCGAACGATCTTGGCCCGGTTCGCGTTGACCGACGCGAAGACGACGGCCGGCAGCCCGCGCGCGCGGGCGGCGAACGCGACACCCTGACCGAAGTTGCCGGCCGAGGCGCAGACGACTGCTCGATCCGGCGTGATCGCGCCCTCGTCGGCGAGTGCATGGACCGCCACCCACGTCCCGCGCCCCTTGAACGAGCGGATCGGGTTGAGGGTCTCGACCTTGACGATGACCGGCACGCCGAGCCGCGCCGACAGGCCATCGTGGACGTACTGCGGGCTGTCGCGGAACGCCGGGTGGATCGTCGCGTGCGCGGCCCGGATCGCGTCCGCCTCGAGCTCGGGGATCGTCAGCATCGGTCCACCGGTCACGCTCCGACGACCGTTTGCCAGCCGTTGCTGGCCCACGATGCGGCGATCGCATGCTGGACCCGGGCGACGGCAGCCGCGTCCTCGAAGCTCGGCGCCGCCGGGCGGCCAGTTGCGATCGCGGTCAGGAACTCGGCGGCCTCGATGACCTTGAGATCGTCGAACCCGAGCCCGACACCCCAGCCCGGGTTGAAGGCGGCGTGAGGCGGGTGGGCGGGTCCGCTCAGCTCGGTCGTCCAGCCCTCGTCGGCCGGGTTCGTGTCGTTGCGCCGGAACACGCGCAGCTCGTTCATCCGCTCGAACGTCCAGGCCAGGGCGCCGGTCGTGCCATGGACCTCGAACGCAAGGTCGCACTGGGAGCCCGTGATCACTCGACATGCCTCGAGCGTGCCCTGCGCGCCGCCCGCGAACCGGACGAGCGCCCCGACGTAGTCCTCGTTGGTCACGTCGCCGCGCGGATCGTCCGGCCCGGCCGTGTCGTAGTGGGTGGTGCCGGGTCGGGGGAGGGGACGCGACCTGATGATCGTCCGGCGATTGCCCACGACGTCGGCGACGGGGCCCGCGATCAGGTGGGCCATGTCGATCGCGTGCGACAGCAGGTCCGACAGCGTGCCGTACCCCTGCTCGGCGGTGAACCGCCACGACAGGACCCCGTTGGGGTCCTTGGCGTAGCCGTTCAGGAAGCGGCCCCGGTAGTGGGTCAGCTCACCGATCGCTCCGACCGCGATCAGGTCGCGGGCACGCTGGACGACCGGCGCCCAGCGGTAGTTGTAGCCGACGAACGTAATCCGGTCGGTCGGCCTGGCGAGCGCGGCCGCCTCGAGCGTCTCCTCGGGCGTCCGCCCGACGGGCTTCTCGCACAGGACGTGTTTGCCCGCGGCCAGTGCGGCGCGGATCACCTCGAGGTGGGCGGCGTTCGGCGCGGTGATGCTGATCGCCTCGATCGCCGGGTCGGCGACCACGTCGCGCCAGTCGGTCGTCGCCCGTTCGAACCCGAACCGGTCGCGGGCGGCCTCGGCCCGGCCGAGGTTCACGTCGGCGCAGGCGACCAGTCGGGCGTCCACGCCTCGATCGCGGAACCGATCGCCGACGAGCCGGTAGGACCGGCTGTGGGCGTCGCCCATCCAGCCCATGCCCACCACGCCGATCCCGATCGTCCGCCGCATGGATCGCTCCTCCTCGGCGAAGGGTAGCGGCTCAGCCACGTGGAGCGGTTCCGCTCAGCGCAGGATCTCTACCGCGTCGCCATCTTCGACGACATGCTCGCGGCCCACGCGCTGGCCGTCGAATCGGGCCGACGGTCCCCAGACCCGGGCGCGGCTGAACGCGGCAGCGAGGTCGTGATGGACCCAGTCCGCCACGTCGGCGACGGTCGCTCCCGGCTCGAGCGCGATCGGCTCGTCCTCAGTCACGCCGTTCGTGTGGAGGCGGATCCGGATCAGCCCGGTCAGCCTCCAGATCGCATCGCGAATAGCGTCGAGCGACGCTTCGTCCAGGATCGACACCGGCACGACCTGAAGGTCCGGCACCGCCGCCGCGAGGCGTTCGACGGCGCCGGATGCCGCCTCGTCCGCCCGGGTTGCCGCCAGGAGGGACGGCTTCTCGATCCCGGCCGCGGCGACCTCGGCCCGGACGACGGCCACCTCGCCCGGGTCGCCGTCGACCCGGGCGCAGTACACGATCGCGTCGGCCGAGCGGAGGACGCCGAGCAGGGCGCGTCCGCCGCCGCGGTCCTCGGCGGCTCCCTCGATCAGGCCCGGGATCTCGACGAGCTGGACGAGGACGCCACCGATCCGGGTCAGGGCAGGCGTCGGACGGAGCGTCGTGAAGGCGTAGTCGCCGGTCTTGATCTGGATCTCGGACAGGGCCTGGAGGAGCGACGACTTGCCGACGTTCGGCGGCCCGACGAGAGCGATCTGGGCCGCGCCCTCACGGCGGACGGCGATCGAGTCGCGATGGACGGCGTTGGATCGGACGCGCGTGTCCTCGATCTCGGCGAGGAGCGACTTGCGGAGGTCGGCATACGGGCCGTTCTTGTAGTCGGGCAGCTCGGCGAGAAGGGCTTGAACGACCCGGATCCGTTCGCGCCCCTCGGTCCCGATCAGTCGGCGCTTGGCAACCTGGGCAAACGTCCGATGCGGCATCGGCATCTCGTTGATCTCGCTTTCAATGGGCGACGCTCATCGGGCCCATCCGCCGCGTTGCGCCTGGACCCCCTGACCGCCGCGTCCGGACTCGGCGAGACGGCGCGTGACGCGCAGCAAGCAACGGCTGCGACATGCGACACGCGTCCGGTCCCGCCCCTTCCACAGACGCTGGTGCGGAAGGGGCGGCTCAGCCGTTCTGGTTCGAGATCGTGGCGAGCCAGTCGTCGATCGGACGCCGGCCGGTTCGGGTGCTCATGGCGAGGGCAGCGTACCACCGCTCCGTCGTGGCTCCGTCCAAGGGTCGCGTCCGTCGGTGCCGATGGCAACGGTGCCGTCAGGGCCTTGTCGGCAGCGACATCCTCGGTGCGGCGTAGCGGTCGCGGCGCAGCCAGACCCAGAGAGCGACGAGGAACCGGGCGACGAGACTGATCCCGTAACTCGCGCACCACACGCAGACGGCGCCGATCACGAACAGCTCGAGCCAGGTGAAGTAGACCTCGAAGATAACGCCGAGCAGCGACAGTCCGTAATGGGCGGCCAGGAGGCGGCCGTCGTTCGTCCGCCACCAGGCGATCGCCAGACCGAACAGGACAAGCGACAGCCCGACCCCGAACACGGCCACCGGAATCCCGCCGACCCGGCTGTAGACCGAGAGGGCCACCTCCTCGCAGCCCTTGAGCGGGCCGCAGGCGGGCAGCTCGCCGCGCAGCTCGACCGACGAGAGATAGCCTGCGATGAGCAGCCCGACGAGATCAAGCGACGCGAGCACGACCGCCGGGTGCAGCCGGCGCACGGCCCGCCACCCGGCGACGAGGGCGGTCATGAACCGGCGGCGGCGGCCGCCGCGATTGCAGCGGCGAGATCCGGATACGTGGAACCCCGGAACGCGACGCCGGCCACGAACAGCGACGGCGTCGAGTTGACGCCGGCCGCCGCGGCGGCGGCGACGCCGTCCGCGACGGAGCGGGCCGCCTCGGGCGCGTCCAGATCGGTCGCGAAGCGGGCCGCGTCGAGGCCGAGGACATCGGCCATCGCGATCAATCGGTCGCGATCGAAGGCGCCGGCGTTCTCGCGGCTGCCTTGGTTCGCGTAGAGCGTGGCCCACATATCCCAGAACCGGCCCTGCTGCTCCGCCGCCCAGGCCGCCTGTTCGGCCGCCTTCGACTCCGGACCCAGGAACGCGAATCCGTGGAACTCGATCCTGACGGTCCCGGCGGCGAGCTCGTTCGAGACGAGGCCCGGCAGGATGTTCACTCCCCACCGAGCGCACGCCGGGCACTGGAAGTCCTCGTACAACTTGATCACGACCGGCGCGCCCTCGGCGCCGAGTGTCCTGCCCGACGTCGCGATCCCGGTCGGAGCCATGGCCCGCACGACCGTCAGGTCCGGCGGCGCGGGCCGGTTCAGGACGAAGACGGCACCGACGATCAGCAGGCCCAGGATGAGCGACGCGATCGTCATGGTGCCGATCCCGAACGGGGGGCGTTGCCTCACGGGTGTTCGTGCCTGCTCGCGACGCGCCGCATGCGTCGCGGCTCGTCGCTCGCGACGAAGGGGCCGGGCCGGTTGACTGGACATGGGCGCTCCTCGTGGACGTTCCCGACCACGATCC
>JANLYK010000156.1:0-3176 GCA_031365595.1 Chloroflexota bacterium
GACCCCACGACGATGCCCAAGGACAGCGATTTCGAGGCGCTCCTGCTCCTCGCCGCCGACGCCTACGATCGCAAGACCGGGCTGGAGTGGGAGGAGCTCGACGACACCGAGGTGTCCTACGAGACGTTCGCCAATGAGGCCGGCTGGCCGTCCCTCTAGGCCCACTCGTTGATCGGCAGCTGCAGCTCCGGTGCCGCGTCCCACGATCGCTCCGATGAGTCGAGGGTCGCTGCGTCGTCTGAATACGTACCAAGCACCCGAAGCGCGGCACGACCGCCGCCAGGAGGCATCTTGATCCTCACCGATTCGCCGGCGTTCTCGAGCTTCGCCGTCCCCGATATCGAGGCTGCCCGCCGGTTCTACGGTGAGACCCTCGGGCTCGATGTCCGCGACTCGTCCGAGGCGGGACTCCTCGAGCTCCACGTCGGGGGCGGAGCGCCGGTCCTCGTCTACCCGAAGCCGGACCACCAGCCGGCGGTCTTCACGGTCCTGAACTTCCCGGTCGCGAGCGTCGAGGCCGCGGTCGATGACCTGAACGCGAAGGGCGTCGAGATGGCCAGGTTCGATCTCGGGCCGGAAGCCGACGGTTCAGGCGACGCGAAGGGCATCCACCGGGGCGGCGGCCCGACGATCGCCTGGTTCACCGATCCCGCCGGCAACATCCTCTCGATTCTCGAGACCTTGTAGGCCGCTCCGGCGCGTCCGATCGTCCGAAATCGGACGCGCTCGGCGAGACTCCGACGTCCGCGCCGGCATCCTGCTTCGGGTCAGGTGGGCCCTCGATCGGCTGCTCAGCGCGCGGGGCCCCACAATGGGCGACGTGACCACGACTCTGCCGCGCGGGCCCATCCTCCGCGACCCCCAGTTCGGGCGGATCTGGTTCATCCAGGCGTCGACCCAGGTCGGCGGCAACATGGCCCTCTATGCGCTGACGATCCTCGTCTTCGCGACGACCCGCTCCAACGCGGCGGTCAGCGCGCTCGTCATGTCGTTCCTGATCCCGACGATCCTCCTGTCGTCATTCGCCGGGGTCCTCGTCGATCGGCTCGACGTCCGTTGGGCCCTGATCGTCCCGAACACGATCCGCACGCTCCTCACCCTCGGGCTGGCGATCGCCGGCGCCCACGTCCCGATCCTGCTCGCGTTGAACCTCGGGATCAGCCTGACGACCGTCGTCCTGACGCCGGCCGAGGCGTCGATGATCCCGCGGGTCGTGCCCAAGGCCCAGCTCGAGACGGCGATGGGCATCTTCAACCTCACGCTCCAGGCGGCGTTCGCCGTCGGGTTCGCCTTTCTGGGCCCGTTGATGGTGAGCATCGCGGGTCCGTCGTTCGTGCTCGCGGTCGTGACCGTCTTCTATGCCGCCGCGACGGTCGCCACCTTCGGTCTGCCCGCGGCCCCGCCCGTGGCGCGGCCCGCGGACACGACCCGACACGCGCTCCACGAGCCCCTCGTGCAGCTTCATGAGGGCCTCGTGGCGATCGGGGGGAATAGCGAGGTCGGCCGGCCGCTCATCCACCTGGCCGCCGCAGCGTCGCTCGTCGGGGTGATCGGGGTCCTCGGTCCGAATCTCGCCGCTTCCCTCGGGCTCGACCCGAAGGATCTCGTCGTTGTCGTCCTGCCGCTCGGGCTCGGCGTGGTCGGCGGCGTCTTCGGCTTGCGCCGGTTCGGACAGGGCGTGCCACGCCGCCGCGCGGGCGAAGCCGGCCTGATCACCTTCGGCCTGCTGGCGATCGCGATCTCGGCCGTCGGCCCGGTCGGACTCGAGGCGGGGCTGCCCGTGATCCCGCTCGTGGTCGCCCTCGCGTTCCTCGCGGGCGCCGCCTATGCAGCAACCACGGTCTCGGCCCAGACCGCGCTGTTCGAGAACATGGCTGCCGGCGTTCGCGGCCGAGTCTTCGGGGTGCTGGCCTCGATCGTGAGCGCCGCAAGCCTCTTGCCCATCCTGGTCGCCGGGCCATTGGCCGACCAGATCTCGGCGCCGCTCGTCATGGCGATCACCGCGGCCGGCGTGCTCATGATCGCCACCTGGTCGGCCGCGCTGTTCGGCCCGCGATCGTCCGTGGGCAAGGCCCAACGAGAGGGATACCCATGACACCTGATGACCTCGACGGCCCGGCCGCGGATCCGGGTCACCACCGGATCCTGTTCGAGAACGAGGTGGTCCGCGTGCTCGAGACGACGATCCCGGCGGGCGATCGGACGCCGGTCCACAGCCACCTCACGCCGACCGTGTCCTACATCGTTTCCGGCTCGCACATGGTCCGGCGCGACCCGGAAGGAGCGGTCCTGCTCGACACCCGGTCGGATCCGACGTTCGTCATGCCTCGCGTCCAGTTCTCGACCGGGATCCCGCCGCATACCCTCGAAAACCCCGGCCCCGACGACATCGTCGTGATCGGCGTGGAGCTGCTGGACCGGCGCTGATCGCCCGTAGGCGCCCCACACTCGGTCCGAGGAGGGCACGATGATCGATCGGGTTCAAACCTGCCGGTCCGATCAGCAAGCCCTGAGTCGTCGCCAGGCGCGCAACTCAGCGATCACTTTGTAGAGTGGGGCCATGATCCACCTTCGCGGACGACTGGCGTGACCTCATTGCCCGGGACCTCGAGCACGGACGGGACGGTCGAGCGTCCCGACGGAACGACCCGGCCCGGACCGGACTCCGGCCCCATGCGCTCATTCCTGTTCACCGACGTCGAGGGCAGCACGCGCCTCTGGGAGCAGTATCCGAAGGCGATGGCGTCCGCCCTGCAGCGCCACGAAACGATTCTTCGGAACGCGATCGCCGGACAGAACGGAACCGTCGTCAAGTCGACCGGGGACGGGCTGATGGCCGTGTTCGACGTCCCGTCCGCAGCTGTCGAGGCCGGGATCGACGCCCAGCGCGGCCTGTTCGCGGAGCGTTGGCCCGACCTGTGCGCGATCCGGGTCCGGATGGGCATCCACACCGGCGACGCCGAAGCACGCGGCGGCGACTTCTTCGGGCCGGCCGTCAATCGCACGGCCCGAATCATGTCGGCCGGCCACGGCGGGCAGATCCTCGTGTCGGGCTCCACGGCCAGCCTCCTCCAGGGCACGCTCCCGACGGGGGCGGCGCTGCGCGACCTCGGGGAGCACCGGCTCAAGGACCTCGGCCGGCCCGAGCTCTTCTTCCAGGTCACTCATCCGGACCT
>JANLYK010000155.1:0-2588 GCA_031365595.1 Chloroflexota bacterium
GTGACCGTGTAATCGGGAGTCGCCACGGCCACGATCCGGTCCGGCGGGAGGCGCTCCAGCAGCGCGTCCAGGATGCCCGCCGCATTCGCCCGGTACGTCTCGGGGGGCACGCCCTGGACGACGTCGTTGACGCCGATCAGGATCGTCGCGAAGCCCGGTTCGAGGGCGGCGAGTCGCGGGAGCTCGACCTCGATGACCTCGCGCGATGTGAAGCCGTTGACGCCGAGGTTCGCGACCAGCTCGAGGGCGGGCGTGGGAACGGCCAGCGCGGCGACGAGCTGGTCCGGCCAACGCTCGGCGGCGATCCGCGTCGCGGTCCCGATCGTGTAGCTGTCGCCGAGCGCGACGTAGCGCAGACCGGCGCCGGGCCCGTTGGACGTCGAGGCCCGGGGCGCCGCCGACGCGTCCGACCCCGACGCGGAAGGCTCGGACGGCTCACCGCCACAGGCGACCAGGGCGACGCCGAGCCCGGCGGTCAACACGGCCCACATCGCACGCGACCAGCCTCCGCTCACCGGCCCGGATCGACCGGGACACCCGAAGATTCCGGCGCGCCGCTCGGACGCCCGTCGAAGCGCCCGTCGCGGACGGCATCGAGGAACTCGCGCACGAGCGCGGCGAACGCGTCCGGGCGCTCGAGCGTCAGCATGTGCGCGGCATCCGGCCAGACGACGAGACGCGACCGGGGCGCCTCCGCGGCGATCCGCTCTGCGGTCTCGATGACGGACGGCTGATCGGCCTCACCGACGATGACCAGGACAGGACACCCGATCTCCGCCAGGCGACGCGCTGCCGGCGGCGACAGCTCGTGCTCCGGGAAGAGCTCCGGGTCCCACTCGGGAATCTCGAATGCCTCGCGCTGCATCCGCCCGACGAAGTCGCGGACGGCGGGATCGACGACGTCGGGCGGGCGCCGGCCGTCCACCCAGGCCCGGACGTTGACCTCGACCGCGGCGTCGAGATCGCCGCTGTCGAGCGCGTCGATCTCGGCCTTCCAGATCGGACGGAGCTCCGGTGGGGTGTCCGCGAACAGGGCGCCGCCGGGGGCGACGAGGACGAGGGACGCGAACGCTCCCGGGCGAGCCAGAGCCGCCTCGGCGGCGATTCCCGCACCCATCGATGCGCCGATCACGTGGGCCCGCTCGACCAGGAGCTCGTCGAGGAGATCGAGGAGGTCGGTGTGGTGAGCCCAGGCCCCGGTCGGCGGCAGCGATTCGCCGACCCCCCGGACGTCGTGCCGGATCACCCGGTGATCGCCCGCCAGGGCCCCCGCAAGATGCGACCACATCCGGCGATCCGCGACGCCGGCGTGAACCAGCGCGACCGGCTCGCCCGAGCCCTCGTCGTCGAACGCGATCCCGCTCGCCGTCCGGCCGCCGGGAGCGTGCGAGTCGGCCGCGGCGGTTGCCGGATCGGGAGCCAGCGGGTCGGTCATGAACGAAAGCATATGCACAGGCGGGCATCGAAGCCCTATCCTTGCCGCCGGACGCCTTCCCCGATCGGGACCACGGACCTTGCGTGCGGCCACGTGCCGCACTTGCCCGGCCGAGCTCCGTCTCGGTAGGATGCGCGCCGATGGTCGCCCCACGGGGCGAACGTTCCTTCGGGACCGTGACGGACCACAGAACGTGTTCGGCCGAACGGATCCCGATGCTGGAGGAGGACACATGCAGAAGCGCTCCCTGGGCCTGTCGCTGGTCGGCAGCCTGGCCATCATCGTGTCGGCGTGCGGCGGCGGGGCAACCCCGAAGCCGTCCGCTTCAGCGGCGGCCTCGCAGCCGGCCGCGTCGACACCGGCTGCCTCGGCGTCGGCCGAGGCGCCGTCGGCGTCGACCTCGGCCCTCAAGCCGATCAAGGTCGGCGTTGTCACCGACGTCGGTCAGCTCGAGGACAAGTCGTTCAACCAGTCGTCCAACGAGGGCGCCAAGGCGGCGGCCACCGAGTCCGGTGGCAGCCACGACGTGATCGTCACGCAGGCGATCAGCGATTACGCCGCGAACATCCAGACGTTCGTCGACAACGGCTTCGACGTGATCGTCACGGTCGGCTTCCTGATCGGGACCGACACCGCCAAGGCCGCCAAGGCCAATCCGAACGTCAAGTTCGTTGGCGTGGACCAGGGCGTCTGCGTTGACGAGACCGGCGCGCCGGATCCGACCTTCGGCTGCAAGGGCGACGCAGCGACGCTCCTCCCGAACTACCAGGGCATCGTCTTCGCCGAGGCCCAGCCGGGTTACCTCGCCGGGATCGTCGCCGGCAGCATCACCAAGTCGGGCACGATCGGCGCCGTCGGCGGCACGAACGTCCCGGCCGTCGTGAACTACTGGCGCGGCTACGAGAACGGCGCGAAGTCGGTCAAGTCCGACATCAAGGTTCTGTATCAGGAGACTGATCCGGATCCGGCCAAGGGCTTCAACGACCAGAGCAAGGGCAAGACGATCGCCAACCAGTTCATGGACCAGGGCGCTGACGTCATGTTCCAGATCGCCGGTCTCACCGGCCAGGGTGTCCTCGAGGCCGTCTGCGCCAAGACCGGCGTCTGGGGCATCGGCGTCGACGTCGACCAGGCGGTCAGCCTCCCGAACCTC
>JANLYK010000181.1:0-15383 GCA_031365595.1 Chloroflexota bacterium
ATTTCTTCGTCGATTTCTTCGAGTCGTGCGATCAGGAGCTCGATTCCCGTCTCGTCGGCCAGGATTTCCGAGGCTGAGGCGTCGTCGCCGCCGAACAGGCCGCGGAGAACCGGGTCGAAGAAGAGCATTGCGTTCGCGCCGAGGGGGCGGTACGGCCGGCTCGCTTCGAGGAAGTGCACCGCCGGGCCGGTCAGGCCGCGGAGCTGGATCTCGCGGGCGACCCGTTCGACGAGCTCGTCGCGCTGTTCCTCGCTGCGTGGATACGAGAGGCTCACGCGCGGACCGCCCCGTCGGCCGGGCTGCCCGATGGCTTGGCGGGCACGGCGTCGAGCGCCGCGAGGGCGGTTTCGAACGCCTGATAGGCAGCGGCGCCGCGCATCGCGAACGTGACGAACTCGATCGTTGGCGAGCGGCCGAGCTCATCGCGGACCGCCTGGACCGTCACCCGCGCAGCCTCGTCGATCGGGAGGCCGCCGACGCCGGTGCCCATCGCCGGGAAGGCGATGCTCGCGACGCTGAGCTCGCGAGCGCGGGCCATCGCACTCCGAACGGCCCGATCGATGATCTCGGCGTTCGTCCGACGGTCGCGATCGAGGGACACGGCGTGGATGACCATCTTCGCAGCGAGTTCGCCGGCTGGAGTGACGATCGCCTCGCCGAGCGGCACGGGCGCCTGGCGAACCGCAGCGAACTCGATCGCGTCGCCGCCCGCCCGCTTGATCTCGCCCGCGACCCCGGTCGACATCCAGAGCGACAGGTTCGCCGCATTCACGATCGCGTCGACCTCGAGATCGCAGATGTCGCCGTTCCAGAGCTCGATGCTGGTCACGGATTCTCCAGTTGGGCCAGCGGGCGCGTGGCGGCGAGGCCGGCCGGCGCATCGTACACCCGGGTCAGGCGTGGAGACAGGGTCGTGACCACCTCCCATGAGTTCGTGTTGCGGCGTCGCGCCACCTCGGCGGCGGTGATCCGATCCTCGCCCTGGGCGCCGATCAGCACGACCTCATCGGCAATGTCGACGGGGGCACCCGGGACGTCGGTGACGTCGATCATCGTGGCGTCCATGGCGACGTTGCCGACGACGGGGACCCGGACCCCACGAACGAGGGCCTCGGCATTGTTCGAGAGCGAGCGCGGCCAGCCGTCGCCGTAGCCGATCGGGAGGGTCGCGATGCGGCTCGGGCGAGGGGCGCGCCACGTCGGGCCGTACGACACGCCGTGGCCTTCGGGCAGGTCGGTGACGCGGACCGGCCGAGCGTGGAGCGAGAGGGCCGGGCGGAGATCGGCGGCGGCCGGCGGCAGGTCCTCGAGCGCGATCAGGGCGTCCGCAAACTCGTCGGGAATCAGGCCGTACGTCGCGATGCCGGGGCGGACCGCGTCGTAGCCCGACGCCACGCCGAGCAGGATCCCGGCACTCGCCGCGAGATGACGCCGTGGCACCCCGATCCCGGCCGCGGCGAGGCGCGCCAACGCGTCTTCGTAGGAGGCGACCTGCGCCGCGGTGATCTCCTCGACTTCCGCCTCCTGGAGGTGCGACCAAACGCCGCCGATCCGGGCGCCGGCCGCGAGGATCGCGCGCGCCGCGTCCACGATCCCGTCCCCCGGCACGCCGCCGCGCCCGAGCCCGGTGTCGACCTCGAGCTCGACCGTCAGGTCGCGGGCCACGCCGGCGGCGACCGCGGCCTCCAGGACGTCGGTGAGCATCGTGCCCGCCCCGGCCGCAACCCCGATCCCTCGCCGGGCCGCCTCGACGGCGCCGGCCGGCGGGACCGGGTACATCACGAGGAGCGGCGCCGCCACGCCGGAAGCGTGCAGGATCAGTGCCTCGTCGAGGGTGGCCACACACAGCGCGTCGGCGCCGGCGGCGGCCAGGATTCGCGCGACCGGGACCATCCCGTGGCCGTACGCATCAGCCTTGACGACGGGCATCACGGCCCCGCCGCCACCGAGCCTGCGCAGGATTTCGAGGTTCGTGGCCAGCGCCGGTCCGTCGATCTCGATCCAGGCCGTGCGCCGCAGCGCCGGCAGCCCGGCCGCGTCGAGGCGCGCTTCGATCGAGGACGGGCGCGGGGACTCCACCACGCTCAGAGGTCGCTACCCGGCTCGTCGGCGGGCGGGGACGCGGCCGCAGGCGCCGCCGGGCCGGCCGAGCGCACCCCGAACCCGAGACGGCTGCCCGCGACCCGCCTCTCGGCGATCGCGACGAGGCGCTTGCGGGCGAGCGCGAGTGGGTCGGGCAGGTCGGATGCGAGCAGTCCCGCATCGCCGATCCGTTCGCGGACGGCGTCGCCGGCGAGGCCGTGCAGGTACACGCCGAGGCGGGCCGCGTCGTACGGCGCCAGACGCTGGGCGAGGAGCGCGCCGATCGTGCCGGCCAGAACGTCGCCGGTTCCGCCGCTGGCCAGTGCCGGGTTCTCGAACGGCGCGACCGCGACGCGACCGTCCGGGGCGGCAATCACGGTCTTCGCGCCCTTGAGCACGACGACCTGGCCCCAGGTCGTGGCCGCGTCGCGCGCTGCCCTGGCTCGCGCCGCGTCATCGCCGGCCAGGTCCCCGTCGGCAGCGGGGTCGTCGCCGCTGCCGGCTCGAAGGCGGGCAAACTCGCCGGCGTGCGGCGTGAGGACGCTCGGCCGGTGATCGCCCGCCCACCAGTTCTCGATCGAGGCGAGCGAGCGCAGGGCTTCGGCGTCGAGGACGATCGGGGCTGCGCCATCGTCGCTTGTCGCGAGGAGGAGGCGGACAAGCTCCGTCGTCGCGAGACCGGGCCGGAGTCCCGGGCCGATGACGATCGCGTCGTGCTCGTGATCGAGGATCCGGGCCAGGGCAGGCTCCGGATCCACCTCCTCGACGTCGTCCTCGGGCAGGGCGAGGGTCGTCGCCTCGACGACCTTGGCGGCGAACAGCGGCTGGAGCGACTCGGGCACGGCGAGGGTCACGAGGCCCGCTCCCGCCCGGCCGGCAGCCCGGCACACGAGGAGCGCCGCGCCGGCGTAGTCGAGCGAGCCGGCCAGGACCAGGACCTTGCCGAACGAGCCCTTGTGACCGCGCTTGTCACGGGCCGGCAGCAGGCCCGACGCGATCTGGTCGTCGAGGAGCTCGGCGCCCTCGATCGGCGGCGCCTTGGTATCGGCCGAAGGCTCGCTGGCCCCGAGCCGGATGAAGCCGACCCGGCCGCGCTCGGTCACGAACGTCCGCCGTCGCCGGTCGATCCGATCGTCGCCCCCGGCGCCGAGGGCGACGACGCGCGATCGAGGGCCGCGTTCTCCTCGTGGAGCGGGCGGAGGCGCTCCATCCGGGCGAGGAGCTTGCGTTCGCGGTCGTCGAGTCGGTCTTCGATGTCGGGCGGGAAGACGTACCGGCCCCCGGTGGTCCGGACCCCGAACGCGATCGCGACCGCGTAGTCGGACTCGTGGGTGATCGAGACGGCGATCCGGTCCATCCCGAGCTGCTCCGCCCGGGCCGCGGCCCGGCCGTGGAGGCGGATTGCCGGCTGGCCGGTCGGCAGGCGCTCGACCTCGATGTCGCGCCAGCCGATGCCCCGCACGCCGAGCCCGAGAACCTTCGACACGGCTTCCTTGGCGGCCCACCGGCCGGCGAAGGTCTCCGGCCGCATCCGGACGTAGCGTGCCTCGTTCGTGGTCAGGACGCGCTTCTCGAAGCGCGCGCCGAAGCGCTCGATCGAGGCCCGGATCCGGTCGACCTTGATGATGTCGATCCCGAGCTCGGTGGTGCCGTCCGGCACGCTCCCGGGCACGGCCCCGGATGCGGCGACGGACTCGGCTGGCACGTGGACGACGCCCCTACTCGACCGTGACCGACTTGGCCAGGTTGCGCGGCTGGTCGACGTCCGTGCCGCGGGCGACCGCCACGTGGTAGGCGAACAGCTGGAGCGGGATGATCCCGATCACGGGGCTCAGGACCTCGTGCGTGTCGGGCACGAACCAGACGTCGTCGGCATAGCGACTGATCTGCTCGTCGCCCTCGGTCGCGACCGCGATCACCCGTGCGTCCCGGGCTCGACCCTCCATCACGTTGCTGATCAGCTTGTCGTAGACCTTCGAGCGGGTCGCAACGGCCACCAGCGGGTATTCCGCGTCGAGGAGCGAGATCGGGCCGTGCTTCAGCTCGCCGGCCGCGTAGCCCTCGGCATGGACGTAGCTGACCTCCTTGAGCTTCAGGGCGCCCTCGAGCGCCGTCGGCATGGCGTAGCCGCGCCCGACGAACATGAAGCCGCGCGAGTTGACGTAGCGACGGGCGATCGCCGGTGCCCCGGGGCCCGTCAGGTCGATCGTCCGCTGGGCGGCCGCGGGCAGGGCGTGGAGGGCGTCGGCCAGCTCGTGCTCGG
The DNA here is from genome assembly GCA_031365595.1 of Chloroflexota bacterium. Taxonomy (GTDB): domain Bacteria; phylum Chloroflexota; class Limnocylindria; order Limnocylindrales; family CSP1-4; genus CF-46. The sequence continues at coordinate 4,346 of JANLYK010000181.1, forward strand.
TGGCCTCGTCGAAGGTTCCGCGGGCCCGCGCGATCGCGGCGGCGACCATGACCAGCGTCGTCACCTGGGTCGTGAACGTCTTGCTCGCCGCGACCGCGATCTCGGGGCCAGCCTGGAGGAAGACGACCGCGTCGGCCTCCCGAGTGATCGCCGAGCCGACGGTGTTCGTCACCGCCACGATCGGGCAGCCCTGCTCCTTCGCATGGCGGGTCGGGGCGATCGTGTCGGCGGTCTCGCCGGACTGGGTCACGGCGATGACCAGCGTCGTCCCATCGAGGGGCGGCGGGCTGTAGCGGAACTCCGAGCCGACCGTGGCACGGGCCGGGAGGCCGGTCCACTGCTCGATGGCAGCCGCACCGACGAGGGCCGCGTAGTAGGCGCTGCCACACGCGACCAGCTCGACCCGGGTGGCCGCCCGGAGACGATCGGCGAGGTCGTCGATCTCGCTGACCCGGATCCGCCCGTCGCGCGTCACCCGGCCGGCGATGCACTGGCGGAGCGCCTCGGGCTGCTCATGGATCTCCTTGAGCATGAAGTGGTCGAATCCGCTCTTCTCGGCGGCCTCGGGCGTCCAGTCGATCAGCGTCTCGGCCCGCTCCAGGACGTTCCCGTCGACATCGGTGATCACGACCCCGCCCGGCAGCACGTCGGCGACGTCGCCCTCCTCGAGGAAGATGATCCGGTTCGTATGGGCGAGGATCGCGGCGACATCGCTGGCGATGAAGCTCTCCTCGCCGTGGCGCCCGACGACGAGCGGCACGTTCTGGCGGGCGCCGACCAGCCGGCTGATCTCGGCGCGATGCATCACGACGAGGGCGTAGGCGCCGTCGAGCTGCTTGAGGGTTGCCCGGACGGCATCGGCGAGGTCGCCGTGATAGGCCTCCTCGACGAGGTGGGCGATCGCCTCGGTATCGGTCTCCGACGTCAGGGTGTGGCCGCGCGCCTCGAGCCCGTCGCGGAGCTCGGAGAAGTTCTCGATGATCCCGTTGTGGATGACCGTGATGTCGCCGGTGCAGTCCTGGTGGGGATGGGCGTTCAGGTCGTTCGGCCGGCCGTGGGTCGCCCAGCGGGTATGGGCCAGGCCGATCGCGGCGTGCGGTGTCCGGTCGATCAGGGCGGTCTGGAGATTGGCGAGCTTGCCGGCCTTCTTCTCGACGAACAGCTCGCCATCCTCGTCGACGAGGGCAATCCCGGCCGAGTCGTAGCCGCGGTACTCGAGGCGCTGAAGGCCCTCGATCAGGATGGGACCGGCCTCACGGGGTCCGGTATAGCCGACGATTCCGCACATGTCGCTGATCTCCTCCGCGTCCCGCGGCAGCGACCGCCGGGCCAGGTTCGGTTCACGGCGCCGCCCCGACGCCGACGCTCAGTTTAGTCGCTCGCCCGCGAGGGTCGCGATTGCGTCGGCCAGCTCGGCCACGAGATCGGCGTCGGGACCCTCGACCATGACCCGCAGGGACGGCTCCGTACCCGATGGCCGGACCAGGACCCGGCCGGCCGCGCCGAGTCGTGCCTCGGCGTCGCGGATCGCCCGGAGGATCTCCCGATCGCCCTCCCACTGGTCGCGGTGGAGGGCGCGCACTGCCCGCTGCTGCTGGGGCAGCATCGGGATCCGGGCGGCGAGCTCGGCAAGGGATCGGCCGGCCCGGGTCATCACCCGCAGGACCTCGAGGGCCGTCACGATCCCGTCGCCCGAGGTCGTGTGCTCCAGGACGATCACGTGGCCGCTCTTTTCGCCGCCAAGGCTCGCGCCCGACACCTGCATCCCCTCGAGGATGTACTTGTCGCCGACCGGGGTCCGGATGATCTGACCGCCGGCGTCCTCGATCACCTGTTGCAGCCCGCCGTTTGACAGGACCGACACGACGAGGGCGCCCTCGGCCAGGACGCCCCGCTCGAGGCGGTCGAGAGCGAGGATGCCCAGGACCTGGTCGCCGTCGACGATCGTGCCGTCCGCGTCGACCGCGATCAGCCGATCGGCGTCGCCGTCGAGGGCAAACCCGACATCGGCGCCGCGCTCGACGACCGCTGCGGCCAGCGACCCGGGCGACGTGGCCCCCGACTCGACATTGATATTGATCCCGTCGGGATCGTTGTGGATGACCTCGATCGTCGCCCCGGTCGCGGCCAGGATCTCAGGGCCGACCACCCCGCCCGATCCATTGGCGCAGTCGAGGACGATCCGCAGGCCGGCCGCGTCGATCGAGCCGGCCAGGCCGAGCCGATGCCGGCGGTAGCGATCGAGGAGGCCCGGGTCGACGACCGATCGCCCGATCTCGGCGTTCCCGACCGAGCCCAGCTCCTCGGTCCGCCAGATCAGCCGCTCGATCTCCTCCTCCACGCCGTCGTCGAGCTTCAGGCCGGTCCCGTCGAGGACCTTGAGCCCGTTGTCATCGGCCGGGTTGTGGGAGGCGGAGACCATGATCCCGGCCTTGAAGTCGCCGATCCCGGCGAGATACGCGAGGGCCGGCGTCGGGACGCAGCCGGCGATCCGGACGTCGGCCCCGAGACTGGTCGCCCCGGCGGCGATCGCGGCCACGAACATGTCGCCCGAGCGCCGCGTGTCCTGGCCGACGACGAGCGAGCCGCCCTTGCCGATCAGCCGGTGGGCCGTCGCCCGGCCGAGGGCGTAGGCGAGGGTCGGCTTCAGCTCGATATTGGCCACGCCGCGGATCCCGTCGGTGCCGAAGAGTCGAGCCACGGTCAGCCTCCAGACGGCGCAGGTGTGGGCGCCGGGCTGCTCTGCGCCGTGATCGTGACCGTGACCGTCGCCGGATCGACCATCAGAAGGCGGAGGCCCGCCTGGAGGTTGGGCACGGGCGCCAGCTCGTGCGTGCCCGGGGCCAGGCCGGTAACGTCGACCGCGACGGTGAACTGCGAGCCGTCGAGGCGGTCGAGGTCGGCGAGCGGCCCGCCGACGACGACCTGCACGACACCGGTCGGGATCCGATAATCGACCCCCGGCTGCCGGCCGTTCAGGACAACGGCGGCATCGAACGTGCGCGTCCCTGTCTCGGCTCTCAGGTTGATCGTGACGTGGACGGTCGACGGCCCGATCGGCAGGACGTTGTCCGGAAGGGCGAGCCGCGCATCGATCTCGATCGTGTCCGTGGCCGACCCGAGCGGAATCGGCTCCGTATCAGCTTGGACCAGGCCTGCGAGATCGGCCGCGTCGCCCTCGACGGAGATGATCGGCGGCGTCACCGTGATCGACGAGATCGCATACCCGGACGGCGCGGTGCCGGTGACATTCGGCTTGACTGCGAGCGCCTTCGTCTTGGAGTCCGTGTACACCGCGATCCGGACATGGACGCTCGCCGGGTCCACGCGAACCGGACTCAGGCGCTTGCCGGTCTGGTCGACCGGGATCAGCGGCACGTCGCGATCGATGAAGACGCCGGCCGGGTCGATGACGACGTCGGCGCGAGCCGCAGCCACGAACTTCACGATCGACTCGGGTCCGGACACCTTGACGGTCCGCTCGCTGAGCTCGGCCGGCCGGATGTCGAGGTTGTCGGGCGGCGTCCCCATCTCGACAGTGACCGGGACCTCGTACGTCTTGAACGGGTCGAGCTGGACATTGATCCCGGGCGGGTCGTAGCTGATCACGAGGAAACGAGGGTCGTTCGAGGTGACATCGACCTTGACGTAGGTCGACCCGGCGGCCGGATTCACCCCGTCGAGGTCAATCGTCGCCTGGAATGTGTCGGCGGTCGGTGCGGCGCCTGGGTCGCCATTGGAGACGTACCGGATCCGGCTCACGGAACCAAGATTGTTTAGGATCGCGGCATCGAGGGGCTGATTGATCGGTCGAATGGCGATCGCCGTCGGGATCTCGAACGAGGATTGCGACACGACGAGCCCGGCGTAGAGCAGGCTCGCGAGCAGGACCGCGAGGAGCTTCAAGGGCCAGTTGTAGACGAGCGCCCGGAGGACCCTGCTCATCGCGGCATCGGGGCCGCGGTCGTGTCGTCGTCGGTGGCTCCCGGGCCCGGTGCCGGGGTCGCGACGGTCGGAGCTGCTACCGGAGAGGTCGCAGTCGAGGTCGTCGTCCCGGTCCCGTTGGCCGCTGGCAGGCCCGGGCCCCGTGCGGCTCTGCCGCTGCGGGACCGGTTCACGAGGCGCCCCAGGTCAGACAGGCGCGGTGCCCGACCGGCCGTGCTGGTGGCCTCGGACAGGACACGCCGTCCGATGCCACCGCGTCCGCCCGACGGCGACAGCAGCGCGCGCAGCGCGCGCGCCAACTGCGGCTCGCTCAGATTGCGCACGATCCGGGCCCGCTCGACGAGGCTGACCTGGCCGTTCTCCTCGGACACGACCACGACGATGCTGTCGGTTTGTTCGGTGATCCCGAGCGCCGCTCGATGACGGGTCCCGAAGCGCTCGGTGTGGACCGTCATCTCGGCCAGCGGCAGGAGCGCACCGGCGGCAAGGATCACCTCCTCGCGGATGATGACTGCGCCGTCGTGGAGCGGGGTCTTCGGGGCGAAGATGGTGCGCATCAGGTCGGCGCTGATGTCGGCGTGGAGCATGACCCCGGTCTCGGCGACCTCCTCGAGTCCCGTCTCGCGTTCGAGAACGATCAGCGCCCCGTGGCCGTCGGCCGACAGCAGCGTCGCCGCCCGGGCGACCTCGTCGGCGACGCGCTCGATCGTGCGCTGCTCCGACGGCGAGAAGAGCCAGTTGAACGAGCCGACCCGGCCGATCCGGTCGAGCGCCCGCCGCAACTCGGGCTGGAAGACCACGACGAGCGCGAACAGCCCGACGACGGCCAGGGTCTGAAGGATCTGGGTCAGGAGTCGGAGATCGAATGCGCGAGCGGCCGCATACACCGCGAAGAGCACGCTGACCCCGATCACCAGGCTCACCGCGCGGGTGCCCCGGATCAGGCTGAACAGCCAGTAGATCAGGAGGGCCGTGATCCCGATGTCGATCAGCGAGGTCAGGTCGATCTGATCGACGATCGACGCGAGAAGCTGCGGCATCGTCCGTTCAGTCTACATCCGGCCGGTCGGGCCGGACGGCGACCGAAGCGCCCGCCAGCTCGAACCGTCCGGGCCGGGAGCGGCCCGGCCCGCGCGTCGCTATCAGGCGCAGAGGTCGGCCACGCGCGGTTCGTCGGCCATCCGCTCGGCGACGAGTGCGCACAACCGATCGCGGACCTCGCGATTGCCGTCGAGGTCGGCGAGCCGTCCGAGCAGGAGCACCTTGTCGGCAGCCTGGCTGCGCCAGCCGCGATCAAGACACAACTCGACCAGCAGGAGATGCAGGTCAGGATCGGCCGGGGCCAGCCCGATCGCGAGGTAACAGGCATCGACGGCCGCGATGAGCCGACCCGCCCGGCGGTGGGCGCGGGCGGCGGCGAGGAGCCCGTCGTGGGCTGCCGCGAGGTCGCCGGCGAACAGGGCGGCCTCGGCAGCGGCGCCGAGGGCGATCCCGAGTCCGGCGGGCTCGACCTGCGGCTCGGGCGCAGGCTCCGCCGCGCCGACCGGCCCCGGATCGCAAACCTCGCGCGCGAGGTCATCGGGCACGCTGGCAGCGCCTGCGGCGTCCTCAGCCGTGCCCGGGCCAGCGGCCGCGATGGGCTCCTCGGGGTCTGCGGCGGGCTCCAGGATCCGGAGCGCCTGATCGAGTGCTCGCTGGCCGGCCTCGTCGCTGCCCGGCCTCTCGCGGAGGCGACCGACGAGCGCTGAAACCTGGGTCCGGCGTTCACGCGACTGGGCGAGCTCCAGGGCGCGCCGGGCGGTGTCGGTCGCGTCGGCCAGGCGGCCCGCGGCAACCAGGACATCGGTCAGACGGTCGAGCATGGCCGCGCCATCTGCCCGCCGACCAGTCCGGGCGTGGACCTCCGCAAGTCCGCGCAGGGTGGCTTCGTCGCGAGGGGCCAGGTCGAGCGCGCGCTGGTAGGCCGCGGCGGCGTCGTCGAGCCGGTTCATCTTCACGAGGACCCCGCCGACGCTGGCATGCGGCAGGGCACGGTCGGGTGCGATCGAGGCGGCCTCGCCGTACGCATCGACCGCGGCCTCATTGCGACCGCGCAGGGCCGCGACGTGGCCGCGTCGAAGGGCGTCCTTGTAGCGCTCGTACAGGGAGCCGGTCTGCGCGGGCGCGTCCGGCCGCGGCGTCCGCCCCGAGCCCTGCGAACCGCTCATCCGGCGAGGACCTCGACGAGCAGCGCCTTCTGGACGTGGAGCCGGTTCTCGGACTGCTCCCAGATGACGCTCCGCCGGCCGTCCATGACGGCCGAGCTGATCTCGTCGCCGCGATGGGCCGGCAGGCAGTGCATCGCGACCGCGTCCGGACCGGCAGCCTCCATCAGTGCCTCGTCGACCCGAAATCGGGCAAAGGCGGTCCGTCGCGCCCCGGTCTCCGCCTCCTGGCCCATCGACGTCCAGGCGTCGGTGTAGACGGCGTCGGCGCCGCGGACGATGGACGCTGGGTCGTCGCCGAATACGAGCCGGCCGCCGGTCGTCGCCGCGATCTTGCGGGCCGCGGCCACGATCGCCGGATCGGGCGCGTAGGCCTGCGGGTGGGCGAGACGGACCTCGACGCCGAGCATCGCGCCCAGCAACGCCAGCGAGTGGTAGACGTTGTTGCCGTCGCCGACGAAGGCGAGGACCCGGCCGCGCAGGTCGCCGAACCGTTCGCGCATCGTGAACAGGTCGGCCAGGGCCTGGCAGGGATGCTCGTGCAGGGTCAGGCCGTTGATGACCGGGATCGACGCCTGGGCCGCGAGTTCGACGACGACCTCGTGCGGCCCGGTCCGGGCCACGATCGCGTCGACGAATCGTTCAAGGTTGCGGGCGACGTCGCGGACACTCTCGCGGGCGCCCATGACGACGTCCTCGGTCAGGTAGATGGCATGGCCGCCGAGCTGGTTCATGCCCGCCTCGAACGTCACCCGGGTCCGGAGGCTCGGCTTCTGGAAGAGCATCGCCAGGGTCCGTCCGGCAAGCGGCGTGGCAACCGGTGCCCCGTGCTCCCGACGCGCCCGATCCTCAGCCTTGAGTGCCGCCGCCCGGTCGAACAGCCGGCGGACCTCATCGGGGCTGAGGTCCGCAACCGACAACAGGTCACGTCCGCGCAGGCCGGCTGCGGGGGGCTCCAGGTTCGCGTTCACGACAGCACTCTACCCGGCGCACCCTCGTCCAGGTCCATGACGACGTTCCGGTCGCCGTCGGTGACGCCACCCTCCTGGTCCACGGCCCGGAGCGCGAACCCGAACTCGCAGCCGCCGCCCGGGCGGAGTGCAGCCCAGATCCGGCCGCCCATGCTGTCCACGAGCCAGCGTGCGACGAACAGGCCGATCCCCGAGCCCTGGGCCAGTCCCTCGGTCAGCGGCGACCGATAGTCGATCTCGAACAGCCGGCCAAGCTCGTCCGGGTGGATGCCGGGGCCGCGGTCGAGGATCCGAACGATCGATTCTGTGGGCAGGTGCTCGACCCGGATATCGATCCCGCCGCCGGTCCGGGCGTACTTTGCGGCGTTGGTCAGGAGGTTGCTCAGGAGTTGCTCGACGTGCGTCTCGTCGCCTTCGACCGCCTGGGTCGCTCCGCTCGTCGCCAGCCGGAACTCCACACCCGGCCAATGACCGGCCATGGCGCCAGCCACGCGCTCCGTGAGCCGCTCGAGGTGAACCGGCTCGAGGGCGATCCGATCGGCGCCGCGCTCCGCCCGCGCGAGCACGATGAGGTTCTCGATCAGGCGATAGAGCCGGTCGGCCTCGTTGCCGATGTCGGCGATCAGCTCGTTCCGACGGCTCGCGGCGAGATTCGGTCGGGCGACGACCTTCGCGCCGCCGTAGATGGCCGTCACCGGCGTGCGCAGCTCGTGCGACAGGATTTCGAGGAACCGCTCGCGGGCCGTCTCGGCCTCCTCCTCCCGGGTGATGTCGCGGATGAAGGCGGTGAACATCGGCTTGTCGCCCAGCTTGATCTCCGTGACGGTCAGCTCGACCGGCACGGTGGTGCCGTCGGCCCGCTGGGCGCGGACACGGACGCGCTGACCGAGGATCCGCGCCTCGCCGGTTTCGATGTACCGCTCCAGCCCGGCCGTGTGGGCGGCCTTCAGGTCGGGTGGAACCATCAGGTCGACGATGCGCCGCCCCACGGCATCCTCGCGCCGATGGCCGAACAGCTGCTCCGCAGCCGCGTTGAACTCGACGATCCGGCCGGCGGCGTCAGCCGAGACGATGGCATCGAGCGCCGCATGGAGGATGCCCGCCTTCCGGGCCTCGCTCGAGGCGACGGCTCGCCGGGCTTCAGTACGCTCGAGGAACGATCCGAGCTGGTGGCCGACGGCCTCAAGGAACGCCGTCTGCTCCGCGTCCACCTCGACGACCGCTGCGGCGAACAGCTCGATGACGGCGACCACGCGACCGCGCAGCAGGATCGGGAACCCATAGCCGTGGCGGAGGCCCACCTGACGGGCAAGGGCACGCCGGGGGAACTGCTGGTCGTCGTAGAGGTCGGGGATCCAGATCGCGCGTGCGCCGGCGAGGACCCGGCCCGGCAGCCCCTCACCCGGCTCGAACGTGACCCCCAGGGTGCCAGCCATCCACGGGGCGAGGTCACCGTGCCGCGGAACGACGTCCACGCAGCGGATCGATGTGCCGGTGTCATCGACGACCCAGAGCCCAGCTGCCTCCCAGCCGAGTGACAGGCCCAGAGTCCGGAGCAGGAACCCGGAGACGTCATCGAGATCGTCCGCCTCCGCCAGGGCCCGGGCGATCTCGTACTGGATGGCGAGCCGGCGCTTGGGGCCGAGGGGCTTCACGACTGGCGATCGCGCGGCGTGGGCACGTCGCGGATGGTAGCGCTCCGACCGATTCCGGTTTGCCGGTGTCGGCAGGCTCGTCAGCGCGCCGCCGGGCGCGGCCACCGATCCATGCGGCTCATCGACTGCGTCGGCGCGGACGGCGAAAACGCCGGCCGCCCGACCATCGCCCGATCAGCGCTTGGTGTACTGGGGGGCCTTTCGGGCGCGCTTGAGTCCGTACTTCTTGCGCTCCTTCATCCGCGGATCGCGGGTCAGAAGGCCGGCCTGGCGAAGCGGCAGGCGATTGGTCGCCTCATCGACTTCGAGCAGGGCCCGGGCGATGCCGTGGCGGATCGCGCCGGCCTGGCCGGTCACGCCGCCGCCCTCGACCTTGATCATCGCGTTGTAGTGGCCCTCCGTGCCGGTGACGCGGAACGGCATCCGGACATCGGACTCGTTCACGGCGTTGCCGAAGTGCTCCTCGAGCGATCGGCCGTTGACGACGATCTCGCCCTCGCCGGGCAGGAGGCGGACACGGGCGATCGCGGTCTTGCGACGGCCCGTGCCGGAGAAGAAGGAAGGAATGACCATCTGGTTGCTCCTCGTCAGGCGAGCGGCTCAGGCCGCTGGGCCTGATGCGGGTGATCGGTGCCGGCGTAGACCTTCAGCTTGCGGAGCTGCTGGACGCCCAGGCGATTGCGCGGGAGCATGCCCTTGACGGCCCGCCGGATGACTTCCTCGGGGCGGCGCTCGAGGAGGTGACCGAGGGTCTCCTCCTTGTAGCCCTGGGGATGGCCGCTGTGGCGGATGTAGAGCTTGCTTTCGAGCTTGTTGCTCGTGACGGCGATGCGCGCGGCGTTGAGGACGATCACGTGGTCGCCGGAGTCGAGATTCGGGGTGAATGTCGGCTTGTGCTTGCCCTCGAGCACGCGCGCAATCCGCGACGCGAGCCGGCCGAGCGTCTCGTCCGCCGCGTCGACGACGTACCAGCGCCGCTCGATCTCGCTTTCGCGGACCGTGTAGGTCTTCGTGCTCATCGTTCCTCAGTCGTCTCCGTCTGTCGTCGTGTCCGTCCCCGTCCGTCGCCCGAGGGCCACGTGCCGGAGGCAGAGCCCGCGAGCCGGGGCGGATGCCCCGTTGCGAGCCGGCGTCCGGGCGGCGATTGCCTCCCGGACCTCTGTCTCATTCATTCTGCCGTGCCCGACCTCGAGGAGGACGGCCACGATTCGCCGGACCATGCCCCGGAGGAAGGACTCAGCCCGGACGTCGATCGTCACGAGCGTTCCTCGCCTCCGGACCCGAACCGCGTGAACGGTCCGGATCGGCGACTTGTCCCCGGCAACCGCCCCGAAGGCCCTGAAGTCGTGCCGGCCGATGAAGGCCTGCCCGGCTCGGTCCATCGCGACGACGTCGAGCGGGTTCCGCACCCCGAGCGCCAGGCGCTCGTTGAGCGGGCTGCGCGGCCCGTTCCAGACGGTGTAGCGGTACTCCCGGTACCGCGCCGCTCGGCGTGGATGGAACTCCGGTCGCACCGGCCGGACCTCGCGGATCGCGATGTCCGGCGGCAACAACCCGTTGAGCCCGGCCTCGATCGCCGTTTCGGTCAGGCGTCCGGTGTAGGTGAATGCGATCACCTGCCCCAGCGCATGGACCCCGGCGTCGGTGCGGCCGGCCCCGTCGACCGGCTCGCGGACCCCATCGGTGAGGCCTGCCAGCGCGGCTTCGAGTTCCCCCTGGACCGTTCGGATCCCGGGTCGCTGGACCTGGAAGCCGGCGTAGTCCGTGCCGTCGTATTCAACCCGTGCCCGATACCGATGGCCGGCCGGTGCCGCGGGGGCGCCCTCTCGGGCACCTGGTTTGTTGTTCGTTAGACCAGCTCGATCTGGACGATCGGAGCGGCATCGCCCCGGCGCAGCCCGATCTTGACGATCCGGGTGTAGCCGGACGAGCGATCAGCGTACTTGGGGGCGATCTCGTCGAACAGCTTCGTCACGACGAGCGGCTCGTTCGGGAACGCGGCGACCACGGAGCGTCGAGCGGTCAGATCGCCGCGCTTGGCGAGGGTGATCATCTTCTCGACCCGGCCCTGGATCTCCTTGGCCTTCGCCTCGGTCGTCTGGACCCGCTCGTAGCGCAGGATCGAGACCGTCAGGTTCTTGAAGAGAGCAAGACGCGGGCCCTGCTTGCGGCTGAGCTTGCGTCCGCCGATCCGGTGAGCCATCTCAGCTCTCGGCCTCGTCGTCGCCGTCGGTCTCGTCGTCGAAGCCGGCCTCGTCGAGGC
>JANLYK010000214.1:0-2150 GCA_031365595.1 Chloroflexota bacterium
CTCGGGTCGATCGTCATCCTCGGCGTCGGGCTCCTGGCGGCTGGCGGGCGGCGGAGCATACCAGACAGGATTCCCTGATCCAGTGGGTCAGGCGGCGATCACCCGGTTTCGGCCGGCCCGCTTGGCCATGACCAGGCCGACGTCCGCCCGGGCGACGAGATTGTCGAAGCGGTCCTCGCCGCGATCCATCGCCGCGCAGCCGGCCGAGACCGTCGCCGCGATCGGCGTTCCGTCGGGTCCGCTGACCCGGACGAGGGCGAAGGCCATGCGGATGTCGTCCGCGACCGCGGCGGCCTGATCGACGGACGCCCCGTCGAGGATCGCCAGGAACTCCTCGCCGCCATAGCGGGCGACGACATCGGCGCCCCGAAATCGGCTCCGCAGGATCTCGGCAAAGGCCCGCAGGATCGCATCGCCCGCCTGGTGGCCGTGCTGCTTGTTGATCTCGCCGAAGTGGTCAAGGTCGAAGATCGCGATCGCGGCGCGTTCCCGCTCGGCCGGCTCGCGTCGGGCGCGGACGGCCTCGAGGCGGGCCATCGTCGCGTCCAGGTGACGGCGATTGAAGAGTCCCGTCAGCGGGTCGCGCACGGACAGTTCGGTGACCTCGGCGTGAAGGAACGTGTTGGTGATTGCGAGCGCGACGAGACCGGCGATGATCGGCAAGGCCTCGAGCTCGTCGCTGGCGAACGGGCGGTCGACGCCGTGGCGGGCGATCGACAGTGCGCCCACGACGACGTCGTCGCGGATCAGCGGCGTGGCGACGCCGGTCATCGGCTTCGCGCCAATGCCGGCTGCGATCGCGGCCTCGTGTGTCGCCGGGTCGTAGTTCGCGTTGACGACGAGGGCCCGGTCGCGAATCGCCCGGCCGGCCAGGCCTTCGCCAGGCTCGATCGGCAGGTTCAGATACGCCTGGTCGGGTCCTGCGACGGCCCGAACGACGTAGCGCCCGGTCGGGCGATCGAGGACGGTCAGGCCGACACTGTCCGCGACGAGCATGTCGCGCAGTTCGTCGACGATGGCCTGGTGGACGCGGGCTGGATCGAGCGTGCCGTTGACCGCCGCGGCGAACGAGGTCAGGCGTCGGAACAGCTCGGCTCGGGCGGCGAGGCGCTCGCGCTCGGCGGCGAGGGCCAATGCCGACGCCATGCGCTCGGCGACGAGGCTCATCGTTCCCACGTCGCTGCGATCGAGGTCGTGGGTCGCCCGCGCTTCGACGTTGACGATTCCGAGGAGCTCGCCATCGGCGACGATGGGAGCGCAGATCTCGCTGCGGACGGTACCCGCGGCGCTGCGATAGTCGGGATCGGCCGCGACATCGGGGACGAATGCCAGCGTCCGGGTCCGCATCACCCGGCCGATGACGCCGCTGGTGCCGTCGAACTCCTCGATGGCGGTGTCGTATCCGCGCTGGGCGGCAATGCGCATCCGGGTCGCGGAACCGAAGTAGATGGAGACGAAGTCGTAGCCGATCTCCTCGTCGAGGAGGTCGACGATTCGCTCAAGGGTGGCCGGTGCCGGGCCAGTGGTGGCAAGGAGGCGCCCTACGCTCTCGACGGCCGCCACCTGGCGCGACCGACGTCGATCGCGAGCGAGCGACGTCCCGAGCCGGCGAACGGTCACGGTCAGCGCGGAGATCGAGCGTCGGGTTCCGATCGAGAGCAAGATCGCGGTCCCGCCCAGGGAGACGGCCCGTTGAGCGTCGAGCGTCAGGTTGTCGGGAGTGGCGGACAGGACGGGCAGGATGTAGAGCGAGATGGCTGCCGCTCCGACGAGCAGGGCATGGCGGTTGCCCTGGGCGGCGGCCAGCGCGACGATCGGGATGAACAGGGCGGCGGTCGGACGGTACTCGCCGGTCCGGATGAGGCTGGTAACGACCGCGACATACAGAATCGCGAGGGTGAATCGGACGAACGAAATGACCGTCCGCTGGATGAGCGTTGGGCGGAGGTGGGGGCCGACGGCGGCGGCGAGAAGCTGGGCCGCGAGGAATTCAATGCTGACCCCGGCGAGCCGCCGAACGTCGCCACGTTGGCCGATCATGGCGACGAGCACCGCGGTGATCACGAGCCCAAGGGCCAGCATCGCGTGCGGGTCGGCCGTCACGTGGCGCATGATCCGGTTCGTCACCCAGGGCCGGCGGCGCGCGCGCG
>JANLYK010000239.1:0-2270 GCA_031365595.1 Chloroflexota bacterium
GCCGACAAGGCCGCCGACCTGATCGAGGCCGAGCTCCGTTCGCAGGGCACCACCGAGGTCGACTCGTCGCGCGTCGGCGCCCTCGCGATGGCCCGCCTGCGCGAGCTCGACCAGATCGCCTACATCCGCTTCGCGAGCGTCTACCAGAGCTTTGACGACCTCGAGGCGCTGAAGCGCGAGGTCGATTCGCTGTACGCCGAGCGCGGCACGGACGATTTCGGGAAGGCCGGCAAGTGAGCGTCCTGTCCGATCGCGACATCCGGGCCAAGCTCGAAGCGGGCGAGATCGGCATTCGCCCGTACGACCCGGCCGACCTCCAGCCGTCGTCGGTCGATCTCCACCTCGACCGCTCGTTCCGCGTGTTCCGCAACAACCGTTACCCCTTCATCGACGTCCGCGCCCCGCAACCGGACCTGACCGAGATGCTGACGATCGCGGACGACGAACCCTTCGTCCTCCACCCCGGCGAATTCGTGCTCGGCCAGACGCTCGAGTGGGTCGAGCTCCCGAACGACCTCGTCGCCCGCCTGGAAGGGAAGTCGAGCCTGGGACGGCTCGGGCTCCTCATTCACTCGACCGCGGGTTACGTGGATCCGGGATGGAAGGGCAATTTGACGCTGGAATTGTCCAACGTCGCCAATCTGCCGATCGCGTTGTACTTCGGGATGAAGATCGGTCAGATCTCGTTCTTTGAGATGTCGAGCCCGGTCGAGCGGCCGTACGGGTCGGCCTCGCTCGGCTCGAAGTACCAGGGCCAGTCGGAGCCGACGGCGTCCGCGTTTCACCGCGACTTCACGGGTCCCCGGATCGTGCCCGACGAGCCGGCACCGGCCGGGGCCCCGGAGGGCGAGCCACGGGCCTGACCGACGCGGTCGACTGGCGACGGGACCTCGGGGGAGGGGTGTCGGTCGCGCTCGTCCAGGCCGGCACCTTCCGGTCCGATGCCGGCGCCCTGTTCGGGCCGGTTCCGCGGCTGCTGTGGGATCGCTGGGCGATCGGCGAGCTCGACGCCGACAACCGCCTCCTCCAGGCGCTGAACTGCCTCCTGATCGAGACGCCCGCGGGCCGGGTCCTGGTCGAGACCGGGATCGGCGAACGGCTCGACGACAAGACCCGGGCGATGCGCGCCTACGAAGGTCCGTGGATCGTGCCGGCGTTGCGCGACGCGGGCTTCGAGCCGGACAGCGTGGACATCGTCGCGATGAGCCATCTCCACTTCGATCACGCCGGTGGCCTCCTCGCGGCCGACGGGAGCCGTGCCTTCCCGGAGGCGTCCATCGTCGCGCAGGAAGCGGAGTGGGCGATCGCGCTCGGCGACAACCCGCGTCTCGTCGCCTCGTACGTCCAGCCGGAGCTGCAGCTCGTCCGCGACTGGGCAGCGGAGACGCCGGTCAAGGGTCCGCGGGAGATCATGCCGGGCGTGTCGGTGATCCCGACCGGCGGCCACTCGGCGGGTCACCAGGCCGTCGTCGTTCGCGCGCCGGGGGCTCCGCCGCTGGCGTTCTTCGGCGATCTCGCGATGCGGCCCTGGAGCGCCAACCCGCGCTGGGTCACCGCATTCGACGATTTCCCGCTCGACTCGGTCCTCGTCAAGAACACGTTCTTCGCCGAGGCGGCCGACGAGGGCTGGACGATCGTGCTGTCGCACGAGAAGGATCATCCGGTTGGGCACCTGGTCCGCGATCGCGACCGCTTCCGGTACGAGGCCGAGTAGCTCTTCGCCTGGGCGACCTCCGCCTGCTGCACATCGGGCCAGATGTTCACCCTTGGACTGTTGGGTCAGGTTCCAGGGCCGCCGCGGGCACCGAAAGCCATAGAATTAGCTTCAGGCGTCTGATTCGGTCTGCCGAACGTGGCGCCACCCGGCCTCAATCTGCCTTAACAGTCCACCCAGGGCTGTGTGGCCAGGTTCCGGACGTGTTGGCTCTGACCGCGGCCCAGCGTCGAGAGCGCGGGCAAGGCGGGTCGATTGACGTAGCCGCCACGGGTCAGGCGTCCTGTGTCGAACAGGACTTCCAGCAGGGGGTTGTCCGGAGGGGTCCAGTCTAGATTGAGGTCAGACAGACGGACCGCCGGACACCGAAATCTGAGTCCGGGATCGCGTAGATCGAACGGCGGGATGCCGAACGACTACGGAACCGGCATTGCTTCCGCATCGGCGGTCCGTTCTGTACCTTCTGTCACTCCGGCGCCAGCCGGCCGTGTTTCGCGGGCCGGCTTCTTCGTATCCGCCGCCAGACACCCTCCTCGCGCCGTACCGCGGAGTCACG
>JANLYK010000283.1:0-2602 GCA_031365595.1 Chloroflexota bacterium
GGTTCGTCCGGCCGTCGGCGTCGTCGAAGATCCGGAGCTCCGTGACCCGCCGGGCGAGGGCGTCGGTCGTCGCCTCGTCGTCGTCCGGTCCGACCCCGAGCAGCACGACGAGCCCGAGCCCGACCTCACCGACGACCGACCCCTCGACCCGGACCCGCGCGCCGGACGTCCGCTGGAGGAGCGCCCTCACCGTTCCGGCGGCTCGGCCGGCCGAGGCCTGTTCGATCGTGGCCGGGACGGCATCGGGCGCAACGTCTCGGGCGGCTTGTCGCCGTGCTCCGCGATGTATGCCTGGCGCCAGACCGCGGCGTCGGCGAGGTGCCGCTCGCGGTCCCGGGCGTGGCGTTCGACCACCAGGGCCTCGGCGGAGGCGGGCACGAGGACGTCGTAGTCGCGGACGCCGTCGGGATTGAACTGACCCGTGCCACGGAGCGGGATGACGGGGATGCCGCCCGCCTCGATCTCGGCCATGAGCGCCATCGCCAGGTGCCGCGGCAGCTGGGTGAACATCACCATCGCGTCGCGCGGGATCGGCGGCTTGCCGTTGTTCAGGCCGTACTGGTAGCCCTCGTCGGCGAGGGCTCGGACGAGCCGGATCTCGCGGCCCATGTTGCGGCCCTTCCGCCACAGGACGGACCCGACGACGAGGATGTCGACTGCCAGCCCGCCGACGAACTCGGCGGACTCGCGGTTCACGCCACCGTCGACGTGGACCTCGCCGTCGGCCGGGGCGTGAGCCAGGTAGTCGCGGGCGGCGTGGATCTTCTCTGCGGCGACATCACGCATGAAAGACTGCCCGCCGAACCCGGGCTCGACGGTCATGACCAGCACGATGTCGAACAGGCCGCGGTACGGATCGAGCGCGGAGAGCGGCGTGCCCGGCTTGACCGACAACCCGGGCGCACGGCCGGCCGCCCGGATCCTGCGCAGCGTCGGTTCGATCTGGGCGGGATCGACCTCGACGTGGAACGTCACCGAGTCGCAGCCCGCATCGAGGAACTCGTCCACGTACCGGAGCGGGTCGCTGATCATCAGGTGGGCGTCGAGCGGCAGCCGGGTCCGCGGCCGGATGCCCTTGATCATCTTCGCCCCGAACGTCAGGTTGGGCACGAAGTGGCCGTCCATCACGTCGATGTGGAACCGGTCGGCGCCTTCCTTCTCGGCCCGCCGGATCGCGTAGGCCATGTTCGAGTGGTCGGCGTCGAGGATGCTGACCGCGACACGGGCCCGGCCCGACGCCATCGCTACTCCCCCACGCCCGTCGGCATCGGCTCGTGGCTGCGCTCGCCGCGCAGCGCATGGGCGCTCTCGTCGACGAGCCGGGCGCGGCGCCGGGCGACCACGGCCGGAGCCGGTTCACCGGCCCGTTCAGCCGCGAGCTGACCGCACGCGGCGCCGATTTCCTGGCCGCGGTTGCGCCGGATCGTGGCGGTGACCCCGGCCTCGCCGAGGATCGCCGCGAACCGGTCGATGACCGCGTCGGGCGAGGCCGACCACGGCGTGTGGGCGACCGGGTTCATCGGGATCAGGTTGACGTGGGCGTGGTCGCCGCGCAGGAGGTCGGCCATCGCGTGCGCGTCGGGCTCGGTGTCGTTGATTCCGTCGATCATCGTGGCCTCGTACGTCACGCGGCGGCCGGTCGCGACGGCGTGCTCTCGCGCGGCCTCGACGACCTCCGCGACCGGCCAGCGCCGGTTGAGCGGGACGAGGACATCGCGGAGCGGATCCCGCGCCGCGTGGAGCGAGACCGCCAGGGTGAACTGCGGCCCGAGAGCCGTCAGTCGCCGGATCCCGGGCACGACGCCGGAGGTGGACACGGTGATGTGCCGGGCGCCAAGCCCGAACCGGCGCGGATCGTTGAGCGCGTCCACCGCGCCGAGCACCCGGTCCAGGTTCAGGAGCGGCTCGCCCATGCCCATGAACACGACGTTCGTCAGGCGCTTGCGGTCGGCGGCCAGGCGGCGCGCCGCATGCCGGACCTGGTCCACGATCTCGGCGGTCTCGAGGTCGCGCCCGAACCCGAGCTCACCGGTCGCGCAGAAGGGGCAGCCGACGGCGCACCCGCCCTGGCTCGAGATGCACAGGGTGTGGCGCTCGCGTTGGCCGGGCCGCGCGGGATAGTGCATCAGGACCGACTCGATCAGGGTCCCGTCCGACAGGCGGTGCAGGCCCTTCTCGGTCAGGCCCCCATCCGACAGGCGGAGCTCAGTGTCACCGACGGTGTCGAACCGGAACGCGGCGTCAAGGGCCTCGCGGAGCGGGGCGGGCAGGGTCCGGATCTCCTCGGCGCTCGCTGCCGTTCCACCCCACACGGCGTCCGCGACCTGGCGGGCGCGGTACGGCGGTTCGCCGCGCTCGGTGAACCAGGTGGCCAGCTCGCCCGCGGCGAGACCGGACAGGCCGGGGCGCGGGTCGCGAGCCGGCGCGGCAGGCTCCGGCGCGAGCGGCACGATTGGCAGAGCAGGCACGGAACGAGTCTACGCGCCGACGATGCGGCCAAGGATCGCCGGCCGGCCACGGAGAAAGTCGACCCCGCGCATCGGGCGGCCGCCGGCGGGCTGGACCTCGTCGAGCACCAGCCGCCCGTCACTCGTCGCGAAGG
>JANLYK010000295.1:0-3186 GCA_031365595.1 Chloroflexota bacterium
GACGACGAATGCCTTCATCGGCTTGCCGGGCATGGGCTCGAAGCTCCCGGCGCCGGCTGCCTTCGCGGGCTCGATCTCATCGGCCGGCAGGCGGACAACCCACGTGTCCGCGAACAGGCCCGTCGCCATGTTGCCCCCGACGAAGGCCGCCGGGTAGCCGAACATCTTGCGCCGTGCGGCGTGCGGGAATCCGTCGAGGATCGTGGCGAAGCGTGCCACGAGCTCGGGCGGAGCCTTGCTGAAGCTGGGCATCGCTCGTTCGGCCATCGGTTCCTCCCGTCCTGCGTCCTCATACGGTAGTCGATGAACGCCAGGGGACCGCGAGCGCGCCACGTGGCGACGCCCGTGGTTGACGCGGCCATGGACGATCCTCGATTCTGCCCGGCGTGACCCTCATCCTGATCGCGGCGGGCGGCGCGGCCGGTGCCGTCGCTCGCTATCTCGTCGATGTCGCCGTGTTCGACCGGTTCGGCGGCGCGTTCCCGCTCGGCATCCTGCTCGTCAACCTGAGCGGTGCGTTCGTCGTGGGCGTGCTGGCCGCGTTGATCGTGGATCGCGGCGTTCTGCCGGCCGATCTCCGTGCACCGCTGCTGGTCGGGTTTCTCGGCGCGTACACGACCTTTTCCACGCTGATACTCGACAGTTGGCGCCTGATCGAGGACGGATTGCCCGCACTCGGGCTCGTGAACCTGGCCGGCTCGGTCGCGCTCGGCGTCGTGGCCGTCGTCGGCGGCCTGTGGATCGGGCGGGCGATTGGGGGCTGAGAAATCGCGCTCGGTCAGATCGCGGCGATCGAGCGGGGCGCATAGCGCGGCCCGAACCTGGGCGGACGTAGCCCGCTCGCCTCCAGGAGTCTGATGACCCGAGCCCGGTGCCCGCGCCACGGCTCGAGCAATTCGACCATCCGGGCATCGTCGCCCCGGATCTCGCTCGCCAGCGTGAACGCCACAAGATTCGGCAGGTGGAAGTCACCGACGCTCACGGCGTCGGGGTCACCCAGCGCCCGAAGCGCCACCTCGGCCGCAGTCCACGGCCCGATCCCGGGCAAGGCCGTCAGCCGGGCCCAGGCAGCGTGGCGCGGCAGATGGACGATCTCCTCGAAACGCGTCGCGCGATCGGCGACCCGTCGGACGAGGTCCGCGCGCCTGCGCTCGATCCCGAGGGGGTGGAACGCGTGGTACGGGATCGCGGCGAGGGTCGCGGGCTCGGGCAGGAGCCGCAATTCGTACGGACCCGGCGCCGGCTCTCCCCACTGACGAATCAGCCCTCGCAGGCCGCGCCACGCCTCGGTGCCGGTCACCTTCTGCTCGAGGATCGCCGGGATCAGGGCCTCGAGGACGGCGCCGGTCCGCCCGATCCGGATCCCCGAGTGCCGGCGATCGAGGTCCGCCACGAGTGGGTGGAGGGCGGGCTCGAAGCCCGATCGGTCGTCGTCGAGGCCGATGAGGGCCGGGGCGGCAGCGAGCAGACGGTCGGCGCCCGGACCCCAGGTCTGGACCACGATCCGGTCGCCATGCTCGACAAGCTCGATCGTGGCCGGGCCGTCGGCCGTTCGGGTTGCCCGGATCACCCGGCCGGGCGCCATCCGCATCGTCGGGTCGCCGGTTCCGCGGTGATGGATCGACAGGTTCCGGCGCAGATCGAGCGGACGGTCGAGGACGAGACTGCGGCTGGGCACCGGCCGATTCTGGCATCAACCACCCACCTCCGCCAACGGTTGTTCGCACGAACGGAGGTGCGACCGGGACCTCGCGTCCCGCGCACCGCAACGACCTGTCCCGACGCAACATTCGTGCGTCAACCGGGGTGTGTGCCCAGATTCTGTCACGAGGGAATCGCCAACCTGTCGGGTTCCCGCAAGGCTTCGTCGCCCAGTCGCAATGACCGGTCCGGGGTTCGACTGGTACCTTCGTCTCGACGTGCGACGCCCCAGAGTCGTCGCGGGACTGGCGCTCATCGCCATTCTCGCCGCGGCCGCCGTCCCCGGATCCGTCGGATCCCAGGGCCCCAGCCCTGCAGCACCGATCGACGCGACGCTGTTTCAAGCAGTGGACGCGGCGTCGATCGACGGGACAGCGGCGATGACTCCTTCACTCGATCCCGCGTACCGGTCAACCGGTGCGCTCAGCGATACCTCGGTCCTCCTCGATCCGAACGAGCGACCTGCTCCAGCAGGCCGCCCCGACGCGGCGAAGATCCAGCCCGACGCGCCCGTCGGCACGGTGGTCATCCCGACCTGGCATCGAGACGGCAACGTGTCGTGGTATGGCCCCGGCTTCTACGGCAAGCGAACCGCCTGCGGCTTCGCAATGACCGAGTCGCTCCGCGGTGTGGCCCATCGGACCTTGCCGTGCGGCACGAAGGTCACCTTCCGGAACCCGGCCAATGGCCGAACGATCACCACCACCGTCGTCGATCGCGGTCCCTACGTGACCGGTCGCCAATGGGACCTGACCGGCGGCCTGTGCCTGGCCCTCGGCCACTGTTACACGGGGCCCCTGCTCTGGAAGCTACCGTAACTCCCTGAGCCCCTGGCTCGCTGACCCTCAGCCGGGCTCCCAGTCGGGCGGCGCGAGCTCGAACCCCGCGAACGTGAAGCCCGGCACGACCGTGCAGCCGGCAAGCGTCCACGCTCCCGTCGACCGGGCCGCCTGCCATGCCCCGGCCGGAACCACCAGCTGCGGCCGTTCACCGGCCGCGAGATCCGCGCCGAGACGGTGGTGGATCACCCGCCCGCCGTCGGTGGGCGCAATCCTCAGCTCGATCGCGGCGCCCGCGTAGTGGTGCCAGATCTCGGCCGCGTCCACGCGATGCCAGTGGCTCGATTCCCCTGCCGCGAGCAGGAAGTGGATGGCCGTGCCGGCGGCGCGCTCGCCTTCCGTGACCGGCGCACTCCACGTCTCGGTGTACCAGCCGCCTTCGGGATGAGGCCGAAGACCGAGCGCAGCGATGATCTCGGGGGCGTCCATCGGATCGATCGTAGCCCGGCGAGGGCGGCGGCGGTACCCTGTCGTCATGTGCCGAAGCATCAAGGTCCTGCGCCGCCCGGACGAGCCGGCCACGACCGGTGAGATCGAGGCGGCCGCCCGCCAGTTCGTCCGCAAGGTCAGCGGCTACCGAACGCCGTCGCAGCGCAACAGCGCAGCGTTCGAGGCCGCCATCGAGGAGGTGGCCGCGATCTCGCGC
>JANLYK010000314.1:0-3802 GCA_031365595.1 Chloroflexota bacterium
CGCGCGCGCCCGCGCGACCGATC
Organism: Chloroflexota bacterium; assembly: GCA_031365595.1. Lineage (GTDB taxonomy): Bacteria > Chloroflexota > Limnocylindria > Limnocylindrales > CSP1-4 > CF-46. The sequence goes on from JANLYK010000314.1 coordinate 24, forward strand.
GCATCGGGCCGCCGACGAGCTCGGCCAGGTGGATGGCCTCCACCGTGCCCTGCCCGGGGTCGGCGCTCGGCGATGATGTGGCCACGGTCTTCGGATCCGAAGCGATGAGGTCCATGGCGTGCATTCTGGCCGATGGACCTGACATCCGTCCACGGCGCGGACAGCGCGGACGGGGCATCCTGACGCGGTGAACGACGGAACCTCGACAGCCGACCTCACGGCCTCACGCCCATCGGACAGCCTCTGGTCGGCGCACCGGCGGGCGTTGACGATCGGGCTCGTCCTGAACGTCACGATCGTCGCTTCGGAGGCGCTCGCGGTCTCGACGATCATGCCGATCGTCGCCCGCGACCTCGGCGGCCTCGACCTGTACGGCTGGGTGTTCTCCGGCTTCTTCCTGGGCAGCCTGCTCGGGATCGTCGGCGCCGGGATGCTGATCGACCGAGGCGGGCTGACCCGGCCATTCCTGATGGGGATCGGCCTGTTCGCGATCGGCCTGCTGATCGGAGGGTTCGCTCCGTCGATGGCGATTCTCGTCGTTGCCCGGGTCGTCCAGGGCTTCGGAGCCGGTGCGATCCCGGCGGTCGCCTTCGTCTCGATCGGGCGGGCGATGCCCGAGGACCTCCGGCCACGAATGTTCGCGACGCTCTCGACCGCGTGGGTCCTGCCCGGGGTCATCGGGCCGACGGTGGCCGCGTTCGTCGCCGAGACGTGGCACTGGCGGCTCGTCTTCATCGGCCTCCTCCCGATCATCGCGGTCGCGGTGTGGCTGACCCTGCCCTCGATCCGGGCGGTCGGTCCGGGCGCACCCGAACCACCTCCCGACGCGGCTCGCGGCGCTGGACGCACCTCGAGCGATGCCCGCCGCCGTCTGCCGCTGGCTGTCGTTCTCGTCCTCGGCGCCGGCCTCGCGGTCTCCGGCTTGTCGAACGTCTCGCCCTTCCCGCTCGTCCTGATCGTCCTCGGCGTCCTGATCGGAACGCCCGCGTTCGCCCGCCTCACGCCGCCCGGCACGATCCGGGCCGCGACCGGGCTGCCAACCGCGATCCTGCTCCGCGGGTTCATGACATTTGCCTTCTTCTGTGCCGACGTGTACGTCCCGCTCGCGGTCCAGGAGTGGCGCGGCGCCCCGGCAATCGTGTCCGGGATCGTGTTCACCGCGTCCACGCTGACCTGGACGGGCGGCGCGTGGCTCCAGGCCCACCATGTCGCCCGGATCGGGCCGGGCCGGTTCCTCGTGGCGGGCTTCACCACGCTCGTCGCAGGGATCGTCGGATTCGCGACGATCCTCTCTCCGGACGTGCCGCTCGTCGTCGGCGTCATGATGTGGGGCGTGGCGGGCTTCGGGATGGGGTTGTCCTACTCGACCCTGTCCCTGGTCGTCCTGCGCGAGGCGCCGCTCGTGGAGCAGGGAGCCGCGACCGCGGGTCTGCAGCTGTCGGATGTCCTCGGAACCGCCCTCGGGACAGGGGTCGGCGGGGCGCTGATCGCATTCGGAGCGCGGGCCGGGGAGCCGGCCTGGGTGGGGCTGGCGGCGACGTTCGGGATCGCGATCGTCGTGGCGATCCTGGGTCTCGGACTGACCTCGCGACTGGGTCGCCACGCGTGGGCCGGCGCACGGACTCCGGACACGGGCATCGCCGAGGGCGTGGGGTAGACTTGCGCCCCGTCCGCGCCGGACCCTGACCGGCGGCCCGCCCCCAACTGGAGGAACCCTCGACCGATGTCCGCCGAGGAGCTTCGCGCCAAGATCCGCGAGATTCCCGACTTCCCCAAGCCCGGGATCCTCTTCTATGACATCACGACCCTCCTGAAGGATCGGGTGGCGTACAAGGAGTCCATCGACCAGATGCTCGCCCCGTACGTCGGGGAGCAGATCGACGTGGTCGTCGGGATGGAGTCGCGCGGGTTCATCTTCAGCGCCGCGATGGCCTACCAGCTCGGCGCCGGGCTCGTGCCCGTCCGCAAGCTCGGCAAGCTGCCGGCCGAGACGATCACGGTCGAGTACGCGCTCGAATACGGCTCGAACACCCTGGAGATTCACCGCGACGCGATCGCGCCGGGCCAGAAGGTCCTGATCGTGGACGATCTGCTTGCGACGGGCGGCACGGTCAAGGGCACGATCGACCTGGTCGAGCGACTGAAGGGCGACGTCGTCGGGCTCGCATTCCTCGTCGAGCTCAACTCGCTCAAGGGCCGCGACCGGCTCGACGGCCGGCGCGTCACCAGCGTCATCCAGTACTGAGCGGGTCCTGAGCGCGCTGCCGGCCCGCCCGTCCGGCGCCGACCCGACCTCCAGCGAGAGCGCATTGGCCGACCCGACCCGCGATCCCATCGAGACTCCCGCCGAACCGCCCGCCGCGGTCGGCCCCGACGGCGGCGGCGCCAACCTCGCCCGGCGACGATTCTTCCGCCAGTTCGCCGGCGACCTGATCCAGACCGCCGCCACCGTGGCCGGCGCGGCCCAGGCGCTCCAGCGCGCATCGGCCGAGGCGGCCGGCGCGATCCTCGATCCGGTCGGAGCGGCCACACGGCTCGACGATGCCGGCGGCGTCGGTTCCGGCTCCGGCGCGGGCCCCGGCGCGGACCTCGCGAACCCCGAGCCCGGATCGGCGTCGGGGTTCCGGACGCCATTCCGCGAGGACGACGGCGTCCTGTACCTGATCGACCAGCGTCTGCTCCCGGACCGGCTCGTCGAGGTCGAGATCCGCAACGGCCCCGAGGCCGCGTCCGCGATCCGGAGCATGGTCGTCCGGGGCGCGCCGGCGATCGGCCAGGTCGCCGCGATCGGGATGGCCCTGTCGGCCGGTCGGGCCGACGCCACACACGCGTATGCCCGGCGGGCGATCCTGCGTGGCGCCGCGGCCGCGCTCCGGGCCGCCCGCCCGACCGCGGTGAACCTCGGCTGGGCCGTGGATCGGATGATGGCCCGCTATGCCACGGTCGGCGAGCTGACCGAGGACGGGGCGGCGGTCGCGGCGGCCCTGCGCGCCGAGGCGGACGCCATCATCTTCGAGGCCACGACCGACCATGGCCGGCTGGCCGAATTCGGGCTGGCCGCGTTGCCGGTCAAGGACTTCGGGCCGCTCCGGATCCTCACCCACTGCAATACGGGGCCGTTGGCCTGCGGCCAGTTCGGGACCGCCCTCGGGGTCGTCCAGGCGGCGCACTTCGCCGATCGGGCGATCCACGTCTGGGTCGACGAGACCCGGCCGTACCTCCAGGGCGCCCGGCTGACCGCCTGGGAGCTGGCCCAGGCCGGGGTCGAGCACACCCTGATCCCGGACGTCGCGGCCGGGTCCCTGATGCGCGCCGGCGAGGTCGACGTGATCCTCGTCGGGGCCGATCGAGTCGCGGCCAATGGCGACACCGCGAACAAGGTCGGGACCTATCCGCTCGCCGTCCTGGCCGCGCGCCACGGCATCCCGTTCTTCGTCTGCGCCCCGACCAGCTCGATCGACCTCGCGACCGCCGACGGCGACGGGATCGAGATCGAGGAGCGCTCGGCCGACGAGGTCCTCCTGGTCCGCGGCGTCCGGATCGCGCCGATCGGGACGGCCGTTCGCAATCCGTCGTTCGATGTCACGCCGGCCGAGTTGATCACCGGGATCGTGACCGAGGAGGGCGTCGTCGCGGCACCGTTCGGCACGACCCTCGCCGCGGCGGTCGCCGCAGCAACGGCCCGCTGGGCGCCGACCCGGCCGCCCACCGGACCGGACCCGACGCTCCCCGCCGAGGCCGCGGCGACGGTCCCGGGCACGACCGACGCCCCGCGGCCA
>JANLYK010000171.1:0-1675 GCA_031365595.1 Chloroflexota bacterium
GATCTCGACGATCCCCTCGGCCCGGGCGCGCTTCAGGAGCCGCGAGACCTGCGGCCGGGTGACGCCGAGCAACTCGGCGACGCGCGACTGCGTCTCGCCGAGCTCGTAGTACAGGCGGCTCGCCTGGATCAGCTGCTGAACGTCGGACACGAGCGGTTCGGGCTCCCGTGGGTTGTGCACATTTGCACGGTGCAGATGTGCAGGGGAGTGTCGGGCGCGTGCTGGTCGATGTCAACAGCGTGGACTCGTCAGCTCGCCGTTCGGTCGCGCCGTGCACGCTCGGCGGGCGTTACATCGAACGAGATGCCAGCCCTGAAGCACACCGTCGCCGATCTGCCCAGTGCCCGGGCAATCCGCCGCAGGAACCACCACTTCCGGGTGGCTGAGGGCCGGATCGAGCGTGTCCTTCGTCGCACCGCCCGCCAGGCGTGCAACCGGGTCCACGACCGCGACGTCTCCGCGCCTCGGCGATCGGCGCGGCGACCACCCGGAATCCGAACGGCCCGGGCGAGGTGCCCGGGCCGTCACGGTTCGAGGAGCGATCAACCTCAGCTGGGCGTGGGTCCCAGCTTGTGGTGGCTGTGCTCATAGCCCTGGTGCGGCGTCCCGATGAACGGGAAGGCGCTCAGGAAGGGTCGGTCGTTCTCGTCGACGCCGTCGCCGATGAGGTTGTTCGGGCTGCGGTTCGGCACGCCGAGGACCGCGTTGAGGGTCGGGCCGTAGCCCTCGAGGAGGGCGCGAAGCTCGATGTCCGTGACATCGTCCCCGAGACGACGGCCGTTGGGGAAGCCGCACAGGTCGCCGTCGATGGCGCCGAGCCGGCTTGGAGTGCCGCCACCACTGACCCCGAACACGCAGGCTCCGGCGGCATTCGGCTTGATGCCGGTGTTGACCCGGAGCATGTCGGCCTGGGTCGGGCCGGTGTATGTGAACTGGAGGCCGCCTGGCACGGTGGCCGAGTTCGGGATGTCGATGCCGGTCAGCAGGATTGCGACGAGGTCATTGCGATTTGACGTGGCCGGCGTCGCGAGGGCGTCGTACAGGACGTTGGCGACCGCGGTCAGCTCGGGCGCCTTGTAGTACTGGACGAACTGTGAGTCACCGGCGGGCGCCTGGCCGTTCCAGTAGTCCTTCTTGACCCGCGGGATGATCACCTCGTTGATCAGCGGGTTGCCGAGGCGCGAGACCTGGACCCATGGACCCATGAAGCTCATGGTTCCGTTGGCATTGAGGACGCGCGTCTGCTGGCGGCTGGCGGTCGCCCAGATGCCGAGGACGGCGTCGGGATCATTCGGGCCAGTCGGCTGGGCGCCGTCGCGGGTCAGCTGATTGAGGGGAACGTCGATGGCGATCGAGTTCGTGTTGAACCCACCGACCCCGTCGACGCCGGCTGCGGCCGGCAGCGAGATGTCGTGGAGGGCGTTGAACGGGCGCAGCCCGGCCAGATCGAAGATCGAGCCGAGGTCGACGAAGAAGGCGTCGTCGCGCTGACCGGCAAAGACCTTGGTCCCGTTGCCGAGCGTGTTGACGGCCTGCGCCGCCGTCGCGGCATAGTTCGGCGTCGAGCGTGGGCCGATGTTGACCGGCGGAGTCCGCAGACCGGAGCCGATCTCGACGCCGTTGCGCTCGACGTTATAGGTCTGCTTCACGAGCAGGTTGGCGTCGTTGGGCGAGG
>JANLYK010000356.1:0-1700 GCA_031365595.1 Chloroflexota bacterium
CTGCGGCTGCGGCTGCGGCGTCGGCTGCGGACCCCGGGGCGACGGCACGCGTCTGTGGGCGGAACGCGGCGAGGTCGGCGTCGGGCGACGCGGGCGCGATCGAGACGAGCGGGGCAGCCGGCGCGGTTCGTGCGAGCTCGCGGACGGACGCACCGGTCGTGCTCGGCCGAACCGGGCTCGACGGGTTCCAGCCGCCGGAACCGACGACGGCCACGGCCAGGAGGGCGGTGATGGTTCGACCACCGGTGCGGGTCAGGGAGCGGCGGAATCCGGTTGCCACGGCGGTCCTCTTCGATCGAACGTCCATCGCCCGGGCGACGGTCCTCGGGGGTGCGTGCCTGACGATGTCGGCGCACCTGACTCGATCGACACTAGCCCCGACCGAGGCGCCCGGACAGTCGGTCGATGGTCCTGTGTCGATGCAGTACGGTGGGGTTGGGTGTAGTCGGTGAGCGTGCCGGCGGGACGCTCGGCTCGGCTCGTCGTCAGCTGAGCGGCAGGACCCGTGTCGTGGCCTGGGAGATCCCGTCGGTGTCCCGGGCCCAGATCTTGATCTTGACCGTGCCCGCGGCGCCACCCGTCTTCATCGTGATCGTGGCCTTCGACACCCGGCTGTCGACCTTGGTCATCGTGACCGCCCACGTCGCGTGGCCCGGCTGGGTCACGTACAGACGAACGCTCGTCGAGAGGGACTCGGCGGAGGTGACGGTGACGGTCATCCTCGCGCCGCGCTTCGGGGTCGAGGTCGACGTGACGATCGCAAAGGCGTTCATCTGGACCTTGACGGCCTGGCTGATCGTGAACGTGCCATCGGTGGCCGTGACGCGCGAGGTGTACATGCCGGTCGGCAGGGCGGTCCCGTCGGTGCGCCGCCCGTTCCAGACCCAGGTCTGGGTGCCGGCTGCGACTGCGACATCGGTGAGCTTCGTCGCGACGACCGCGCCGGCGGCGTTCCGGATCGTCCAGGTCGCGGTCACCGGCTTCGTTGCAACGAACGACAGGCTGGTCGTCTTGGCGAAGCGATCGTTGTCCTGCGGGAAGAACACCTTGACCGACGTCTTCACGCTCGCCAGGAAGCGGATGACCCGGACGGGCCGGCTCATCCCGGTGCCGCTGTTTCCGGCCGCGTCACGGGCGGAGAAGTTGATGCGGTAGTCGCCGTCGGCGACCAGCGCGCCGCTGTTGTTCTTGCCATCCCAGGCCACGGCGTTGGAGCCGGCAACCGTCGTCGCGCTCCAGGTCCGGACCGTCGCCCCGGCCGAATCGGCGACCCGGACGTTGACCGTGCCGGCCTCGGCGACCGAGACCGCGGTCGGGATCGTGTCGGCCACCGCGTCACCGTTCGGGCTGAAGACGCCGACCGTCGAGCCGTCGGGGCTGATCGAGGTCACGTTCGGGCCGACGGTGTCGACCACGATCGTGCCCGTGCCGGCAGCGACGCCGTTCTGCCAGGCATCGACGCCTCGGGCGGCCCACGTGTACGTCCCGTCCGGAACGGGGCTGCCGTCGACGAGGCCGTCCCAGGCGACCGTGAAGGTGGCGCCGGTGCCCGCGGCGTCATCGACGACCGCGCCGGCTGCGTCCTTGATCGTCACGGTCCAGACGACCGACTCCGAGAAGATGCCGTTGATGGTCTGGGTGTCGGAGCGATCGTCGCCGTTGGGCGAGAACGTGCCGGAACCGGTGTCGATTCCGACGAG
>JANLYK010000008.1:0-4932 GCA_031365595.1 Chloroflexota bacterium
GCGGATGCGGCACTCGTCGTGCGCGGGATCGCGGACCGCGATACCTGCGAGATCCTGCTCGACTTCTGCCGCGACGCCCTTCGAAGCGTTGGCGACGATGCGGTGCTCCGCTCGCGCCTTCTGAGCCAGGTGATGATGTTGTCCTCGGATCTGTCCCGGGTGCCGACGGAAGTCGCCGAAGCCAACCAGAACCTGCATGCCGCCGAGGCGTCGGGCGACGTGCGTGCTTTGGTCGAAGCGCTGGGTGCGATGCAGTTGGTTGCGGCCGGCCCGCTGAATGGCACGCGCCGTCTGGAGATCGCCGACCGCGTCGAACGCCTCTGCAAAGACGCGGACCTCGAGGATGATCTGGTCTGGCCTCTTTGCTGGCGTATCGATTTCTACTTCCAGGTCGGGCGACGGCCCGCGCTCGACAATGCAATCGAGCGATTGGAGGAGCACGCCGAGCGGCGCAACGACGCCCTGGCCACGTGGCGCGGAAAGATGGCAAGAGCCGCCCTGGCCCAGCACGAGGGAAGGTTCGACGAGGCTGTTGGGCTTGCGACCGAGGCCCTCGAGATGGCCGCTCGTGGGAACCACCAGGCGGCCGATTTCTACTATCGGATCCTCGTCTACACCTGTGCGATGAAGACTGGCCACGCGTCGATGGACGAGGTGCTGCCCGGCAGGGGCGGTGGCCCCGACGTGTTTCCCATCTTCTGGGCCATGGTCGCCGTTTCGTCCGGTGACTTCGAGACCGCGGCCGCCCTCTTCCCGCTGGCGTTGCCCGCGATGGACGAGCTCAACGGGAGTGACCTCCAGGTCGTGACGCATACAGCGTTCGCCATCGTCGCGTGGTCGCTGGATCGCAGCGATGCCGCGCCGGCAATCTACGCGGCTCTCGAGCCATTCGCCGATGAGCTGGCGGTGGGTTCCTCCGGCCAGGCGACCTCAAGCGGCAGCGTCAGTCGCTATCTCGGCCAGATGGCGGCCCTCATGGGCGACTGGGAACGAGTCGAGGTCGACTTCGCCCGTGCCATGCGGCGCAACCTGGAAACTGGCGCTCGAGGGGAGGTGGCTGAAACCCGCTACGACTGGGCGACGGCCCTGCTGCGCCGTGGCCTCGCGCGCGACCGAGAACGTGCGGGCGCCATGCTCGAGGCGGCTATCCGTGGCGCGACGGAGCTTGGGATGGAGCCGCTCCGGCAGCGTGCCGGGGATGCCGTGGCGGCGCTCAAGGCCGGACGAAGCCCGTTGACCGACCGCGAACTGGAGGTCGCCGCCCTGGTGGCGGAGGGCCTGACGAACAAGGAGGTGGCGGCCCGGCTGCGCCTGTCAGTCCGAACCGCCGAGAACCACCTGCTCAACGTGATGAACAAACTGGGCCTGGACAACCGTGCCCAGGTGGCCGCCTGGGTCACACGAGCTCGATCCACCGCGGATCATGCAACGTCCTGACCGGGTTCGGCATCGGCCTTAGTCTGTGGCGAGCGCCTCGATGACCGGGGCGAACGTCGGAACCGGGGCACATCCACGAGGAGGGCGACCGCAGCGATCGCGGCGATGGGCGGTGCCGATGCCAGCGCCTGCGGCGGCGCCTCTCCCGCGACGAAGCCGACCGCAAGATTGAACCCGAGCACGGCGAGCGCCCACCCGGGCAGAAGCCACGTCGTCCACCAGGCCCACCGCTGTCCGCTGCGACACGCGACGAGGGCGACGGTGGTGAGAGCGAGGCCCATGGCCATGAGCGTGATCCCGCCGCCTCGGGCCCCATGATCAATGAGGCGATAGGCCGCCGCGCTCTGCGCCTCGATCTCGGCGAGGGTCAGCCCGGTGATTGCTGGCGCCATCGTTTCGTCAAATTTGACGCCGATCAACAGGTCCGCGAGACCGAACAACGCGAACAGGGCCGAAAGCCCGGCGAGCACGATCCACGCCGCCCGACGGATCGCGGTCACCGGACCGGCTCCCGCACCGACGACCACGGGGCCGGTCCTGACGCCCGCAGCCCCGCCTCCTGTCTGGCGAGGACGGTCGCCTCCAGGCGCTCGGCCGCGAAGTCGGCCGGTGGCATGGCTGCGATCTCGGCGGCGATGGCGCGGGCCGCTTCGCGGAATCCCGGCTCGTCGAGGAGGCGCCGGGTTCCGTCGCGGATCACCGCTGGATCTGGCGGGATGAACGGCGGCGGGCCGGCTTGCGGCGGCCCGGACAGCTCCGGCTGAATCACTCCCAACGCTGCCCCGGCGGTGATGCAGCGTTCCGTGTTGAACGGCTGGTCGGCGCCCATCGGGAGGAGGAACAGTGGCACTCCGGCACCGAGCGCCGCCGACACGGTGTTGTAGCCGCCGTGATTCACGACCGCACTCGCGCGTTCGAGGATCCTGGCCTGCGGCAGGTAGCCGCCGATCCGGATGTTGCCGGCCACCTCGCCGAGGGCCTCGCGCGGGATCCCATGGCCGAGCGCGATGACGACCCCGAACGGCTGGTCCGCGAGAGCGTCGGCGATCAACCTGAAGAGCGGCACGTTGCCGTTGAATACGGTCCCGAGAGTCACGTACACCAGCCGACGCTCGGCCAGGTCGTCGACCCAGGCGGGCAGATCGCCAGAACCGTCGAACGGCTCGGGCCTGACGTTGATCTCGTTCGGGGGCGCGTCGTAGCCGGGCGTCTCCAGGCTGGGTGGCGTGCGATCGATCCGGAGCACCTCGAAGTCCGCTGCCGCGACGCGTTCGCCGTCGAGGCCATACTCAGCGGCAGCTCGAGCGACGCCGGGCCGCATCATCTGCTCGTAGACCTTGTTTGCGCCGGCAGCCGCCGACGCCACGGGCAGGTCGAGGATGGCGCCCGCCACGAGGCCGCCCATCTCGGCGCCACCGCGGACGATGACATCGGCCCCGTTCGCCTCCGCGGCTCGGACGACCCCCTCGACCATATCCATCCGGATCAGGTCCACAAAGAACTCCCCAGCCATGATCTTCTGCATGACCGGGTCGCTGAGCTGCTCGAGCCAGGCAGGTCCGGCTGGGTGGGCCTCGAAGCCGGCGGCCTCGATGGCCGGGGCGAAGGTCGGTGACGCCGCGAATGCCACATCGTGACCGCGACGCTGCAGGGCCCGCGCGGTGGGAACCAGCGGGTGGAAGTGCCCGGAGCCCGGGATGGTCGTGAAGAGGAAGCGCATCGGAGTCCTCCATCGCCAGCATCGGGCCAGCATGTGTCGTCGGATGGAGGCAGGATGTCACGACCGAGCGGCGATGCCATCCGTGATGCTACCCAGATGGATACCCAGAGAGGGCTTTCGAGCTCAGGAGCCGTGCGCACGTCCGCTGGCGCGGCGGTTTCGGGTTCGACCGTTCGGATGGCGTTTGACTGCTTGGAGGAATACGATATGCGCCTGACTTGCCGGGATGCGCGCTTGACTCATCCCGGAATCGGACAGAGATTGCTGTCCTCCACGCTCACGAGATGGGTCGCGAGACCTGATTCCGGAGTTTGACTCTGGATCAGGAGATCGAAGGTTCGAATCCTTCCTCGCCAGCCATTGTCATGAGTCGCGACATATGAGTCACATGAGTCGGGACATCCGAGTCAGTGTGATCCTCGTGTCGCCTGAGACCCCGGCCATCGGCCGGGGTCTCGTCGTGTGTTGCGCCAGTAGGCCCTGGCGGGCTCGATCCGGTGGGTCGAGAGGATCTCGCCGGTATCGAGCGCGACGACCGTGACCTCCTGCTCGTCGACGATGGCCAGGACCCGCCGGCGGGCGTGGGCGGCACCGACCTTGAGGTGATACAGGCGGCCGGCCCGGCGCAGGGTGATCGCACCCTTCTTGTCGGCGGTGTCGTAGCGCAGCCGGAAGTGGCCCGGTGCGCCGCGACCGGCGGGATGCGCCTTGGGCGTCGCCCGGTACGCCTCGCCCGGGGTGACCCGCCCGGTCGCCCGGTGCGGCCGGAGCTCGTTGTACGCGACGCGGAAGACGTCGAGCTGAGCCTGGAGCTCGGCGAGCGTGCGTGCCGCCGGCTGCTGCCCGAGCCAGCGCTTCAAGGTCTGGTGGAAGCGCTCGATCTTGCCCTGGGTCTGGGGATGTCCCGGGGCTCCGTTCTTCTGGCGGATGCCGAGGTAGCGCCACAGGACGATGGCTCGATCTCCGGTCGCAAACTCCTCTTCCGTCGTGAACTGCGCCGCCGGCTACGAGCGAAAGAACGATTCCCACAATCCGCGCACGGCCGACTGGCCACGAAATGCTTCACCATCCGGCGCGGGGGAGGTGTCGTCGAACAGGCAATCGTCGGTCATCGCCGCCATCATCTCGTCGACGTCATGCCGGGCGACGAGGGCCGACCGTCCTGTTCAAGGGTGCCGTGTGGCGGACGCTTTCGACACCGTCGGGCCCAGGGAGTGCAAGCTGAAAGGATGGCTGATGACTCGCAAGGGCGATCTCCACGTGATCAAGGAGTGCTCGACATACACGGGCCTCGCCGGTGACATCTGCACGATCACGTCCTCCAATCTCGAGGAGATCGAGGTCGGCTCGAAGGTCGTCTACGCCTTGGCGGAAGGTGATGGAGCGCTCGACACGGACATCGTTCTCGAGGCCGGACCCGGCAGCACCGCGGCTGGCCATGTCGTGCTCGATCTCGCCGCCGGAACCGGAGTGGTGACGTTCTCAGGCGGGACGGGCAAGCTCGCTGGGTTCCAAGGTCGTGCCGACGTCTCGGAGGACTCGGCCGGACTGTGGCACTGGGAAGGGATATACAGCTTCGATTCGGCCGATTGAGCCAGGATCTGCTTCCACGCCAGGGTCGATCAAGGCAGCGCAGGACGAGGTCGCCTCCACCCCGGCCTCGGTGCTTCAGCAGGAGACACGAGGAGAGCTGGGCCGCCGTCAAGAGCGATTGAGCAACCCAGATCGGGCGTGTTCGACGAGAAGCTTTCGGTCGCGGAGGACGAGCGCGATGG
>JANLYK010000403.1:0-4092 GCA_031365595.1 Chloroflexota bacterium
CACCCAGGCCCGCCCAGAAGTCGAAGACCGCACCCGGCGCCACGACCGTGCCATTCAGGACCCGGGTCGGGACGGTGATGTTGGCACCGAAGCCGTTGTGGGCCATGACCTGGTAGTGGGTCGTCCAGCTCCCGACCATCACCATGAGCGGTGCCGCCTTGGCGGCCTCGGCCGTCGTCATCGTCGGGGCCACGGTCATCATTGCCAGCTTGACCGGCGTCGTGGCTGGAACGTCCACGCGGGCTTCGAGGGCCAGGGCGATCGCCTCCGACGTCGCCGCGAGGTCGAGGGCGCGGCCCGCCCGGTCCGCCTTCGACCCGATGATCCGACCGTGCCTGTCGCGGAGGAGCTCGGCGTTGCGAACAGGCCGGAGCACCTTGGTCGCGATCGACTTCAGAGCCGCCGGGATCTTCGTTCGATCGATGATCGGTCGAAACCGCCCGTCGATCCAGCCGAACGACAGCCACGGCCGGATCTGAGCGGCCTTGATCGTCCACGTCCTCGAGCCTGCCTTGATCGTGACCGGTGCCACGATCCGGCCGGCGCTGGCTACAGCCTGGGTTGCCGCATCGGTCGTCAGGCTGGCGGCTGACCGCGTGAGGCCGACATCCACAACGGCGCTGGCGCGCGTCGCCGGATCGGCCATCGCTCGGTCGATCGCGGCGACCGCTGCCGTCTCGTCGATCCGCGAACCATCGAGAGACGGCGTGACGGCGTAGCCGGCCGGACCGCTTACGACGGTCGCATCGATCGGGGCGAGGGCCATCCGGGCCGCGAACGCGTGGATGGCCGTTGCCGTTGCCGCGGGGTCGTAGCCGAGCCGCAGGGTGATGGTCTCGGGCTGGACGCGGAGTCGGATCGCGGAAATAACCTCGTCGAACCAGGTGCCGCCACGGCCGCGGCCGAGCGCCTCGGCCAGCATCCCGTCGATGTCCGCGACGCGACCGACGTCGGCGAAGGCGAGCGTGGTCCGGCCGATCGACGATCGGATCGTGATCCCGCCGGTCGCGTATCCCGAGAGGGCGGTGCTGAGGGCCGCTCGAGCCTGGTCCGGGGTCATGTCGCCGAGATCGACGCCGGCGACCGAGACGCCCGGCAGGATCCGGCCGTTGAGCCGGTCGTGGTAAGCAGCGAGGCCGCCGACGACCGCGCCGATGCCGAGGGTCACCGCCAGGACGAACAGCACGAGCCGGGCGGCACGCCGGCCGGGCCTCGCGATGCTGCGAACCCGCTGTGTCTCCAGGGTCTGTTCGGAACCGGCCATCGCCCTGATCCCCTCGCGCTGACCGGCGGAACCGCCCGCCGACGGCACGCATCATCAACTGCCGGAGGCACGCCGTCCAGTAGGACGAATTGCGCCGTACGGTGCGGCCGGGCCAGCGAGCCCACGCTCAACCAGCCTGGGAACCGATCGCCCCTAGAATGCACCGACGTGGTGATGTCCCTGCCGGTCCTGGTCCTGTATACCCGCGAGGGGTGCCATCTGTGCGACGACGCGCGCGCCCTCGTCCAGGGCCTGCTCGAGGAACGTGCCGCGCGCGGCCAAAGGATCGCCACCGTCCAGGAGCGCGACATCGCCAGCGAACCCGCGCTGGAGCGCCAGTTCTTTGCCACGATCCCGGTCGTGGAAGTGGCCGGCCAGCGGCTCGAGCTGGTCACCTCGGCGCTCAAGCTCCGGCGGTTCCTGGACGAAGCGCTCGACGGGAGTCTCGTGTGACGTCCCGCAACCGATCCGGGGCTCGCCGCGGATCCGCCGGCGACGGCTCGGCCCGTGGCCCGCTCGCCCGCCGCGGCGCCGCCCGCCGCCCGGAAACGCCCGGCAACCTGCGATGACCGCCGACAATCTCACGATCGTCGTCGCCCTCGCCGCCGGCCTGTTGAGCTTCCTCAGCCCCTGCGTGCTGCCCCTCATCCCGGCGTATCTCGGCCAGCTCACCGCGGTCGCGGTCGCCGACGCGGAGCGCGCCGCCCGCGCCGCCGGCGTCGAGCCAGGCGACGACACGCGGGGCGGACCCTCCCACGGGCCAAGCGGCGCCTCACGCTGGGCAGCGTTCCGCCATGCCCTTGCCTATGTGGCCGGGTTCGGGGCGGTGTTCACCCTGCTGGGGGTCACGGCGACGTTCGCATCGGCCGGACTCGCGCCCTGGATGCCGGTCCTCCGCCAGGTCGGCGGCGTCATCCTCGTGCTCCTCGGCCTGAATCTCGCCGGGATCCTTCGGCTTCCCGCGCTGGAACGGACATGGCGTCCACTCGACGCCGGCGCCGCGGCCTCGATGGCGACGAGCACCGGCTCGATGTCGTTCGCGCCGGCCGGTGGACCCGGCCTTGGGGACCGACTCGGCGGCCGCCTGGTCAGCAGGCGTGGCGGGCTGCTCGCGAGCTTCGGCCTCGGGTCGATCTTCGCGATCGGCTGGACACCCTGCATCGGCGTGATCCTCGGCAGCATCCTCGGACTCGCCTCCACGTCCTCGACCGTCGGCCAGGGGGCGATCCTGTTGGTCGCCTACACCGCCGGGCTCGGCCTGCCGTTCCTCGCGATCGCCCTCGTCTACGACCGCGCGCCCGCCCTGCTTCGGCCGATCCTGCGCCACGGCCACGTCGTGTCGGTTATCGGCGGGTTGCTGGTCGTCGCGATCGGGATCGCCATGCTGTTCGATTGGCTCGCGCTTCTGCCGCGCTACTTCAACTTTGCCGGGGTCTGAGTGACCGAACGCCGGGAGTTCACCCATCGCCGCGAACGGCGCGGCCTGATCGGCCCGTTCGGCGGCCGCCAGCTCCTGGCCGGCGCGTTGGTCGTCCTGGTCGTCGCCGTCGTCCTCGTCATCGTGACCACGCCGCTCGGGACGACCGGGGCGATCGGGCCCGGCGACCCGCAGGCAACGCAGTTCGTGCTCGGCCCCGCGCCGACCAACGGCCTCCGCCCGGGCGACATTCCGCCCGAGCTCACGATTACGGGGCCCGATGGCCAACCGGCCGGCTTGACTGACCTCGACGGCGCGCGCGTCCAGCTCGCCGACTTCCGCGGTCGGACCGTGTGGCTCAACTTCTGGGCGACGTGGTGTCCACCCTGCCAATCCGAGACGCCGGTCCTGCGCGACATGGCCGAGCGCTACCGGGATCGTGGTCTGGTCGTGCTCGGGATCGCGGTCCAGGAGTCGAGCCCGGAGAACGTCGCCGCCTACGCCGCCAAGTACCGCCTCGGGTACACGATCGCGCCCGACTCGACCGGCGAGATCTTCCGAACGTACCGCTTGTACGGGCTGCCGACCCAATTCTTCATCGGGCCCGAGGGGGCGATCCGGGCGATCGTTCCGGCACCTCTGACGGAGCAGGCGGCGATCGCCCGGATCGAGTCGCTCCTCGGCCCGAGCGGCAGCCCGTCGCTGGCCGGCCCGAGTGCGAGCGCGGGTCCGTCTCTCGCGCCGTGACTCCGCGGTACGGCGCGAGGAGGGTGTCTGGCGGCGGATACGAAGAAGCCGGCTCGCGAAATGCGGCCGGCTGGCGAAGAGGCGGCGGGAGGAAGAGGACGGACCGCCTGAGGCGGAAGCAATGCCGGCTCCGTAGTCGTTCGGCATCCCGCCGTCTGATCTACGCGATCCCGGACTCAGATTTCGTTGTCCGGCGGTCCGTCTGTCTGATCACAAGCTAGACCGGACCCCACCGCACCGATACCTGCCGGAAGTCCTGATCGGAACAGGACGCCTGACCCCTGGCGGCTCCGTCAATCGACCCGCCTTGCCCGTGCTCTCGACGCTGGGCCGCGGTCAGAGCCCAACACGTCCGGAACCTGGCCAAACAGCCCTGGGTGGACTGTTAAGGCAGATTGAGGCCGGGTTGCGCCACGTTCGGCAGACCGAATCAGCCGCCTGAAGCTAATTCTATGGCTTTCGGTGCCCGCGGCGGGCCTGGAACCTGACCTAACAGTCCAGGGGTGAACATCTGGCCCGATGTGCGGCAGGCGGAGGTCGCCCAGGCGAAGAGCTACTCGGCCTCGTAGCGGAAGCGGTCGCGATCGCGGACCAGGTGCCCAACCGGATGATCCTTCTCGTGCGACAGCACGATCGTCCAGCCCTCGTCGGCCGCCTCGGCGAA
>JANLYK010000409.1:0-10649 GCA_031365595.1 Chloroflexota bacterium
CCGGACCGACGTGCTCGATGTCGCCGATCTCGGTCTCGATCGCTTCGACGAGCACGGTCGGAGCCGACTCGCGACGGACCCGATCGCCCTGCCGTTCCCGGTCAGCGCGGGAGATGACGAAGCTGCCCTGGAAACGCCGATCGCCGGCCGCTGACGCGACCGGCGATCCGGGACTGGCGAAGGTGCTTGAACCCGCGACGCGAATTGGCCCCGCGAACGGCGGGACGGCCGGACGTCAGGCGGGCTGGACGGACCAGGCGCGGCTCGTGCGGGGAAGCGACCCGAGGACCCTGGCGATCCGTGTGCCCAGGGACGGGCAGGATGGGACGGTCAGGTACGAGTGGACCTGGTTCTTCGGAAGGCCGGACCGGCGCCCGTCCGAGGCCGCGCCTCAGCAGCAGCCGCCCGACCCGCAACCGCAGCCTGCCTCGGAC
The DNA here is from genome assembly GCA_031365595.1 of Chloroflexota bacterium. Taxonomy (GTDB): domain Bacteria; phylum Chloroflexota; class Limnocylindria; order Limnocylindrales; family CSP1-4; genus CF-46. The sequence goes on from JANLYK010000409.1 coordinate 435, forward strand.
GCGTCGAGCAACGTGATCGCCCGGGTCAGGGTCGGCATCGGGGGCAGGTCGTCGGGCGCGACGGGCTGAAGCGGCTTCACGGCCTGGACGATGGCGCCGTGCATCCCGTCGCCGACGGCGTGGGTCGCGGTGATCGAAATATCGGTCAGGCCGACGGCCGCGAGCCCGGCCCGGTACTCCGCGAAGGACAGGGCGCCGGCCATGCAGCCGCTGAACGAGCCGCGCTCGGCGCGCTGGTCGGCGCTGAGCGCGTCATCGGACACGACGTCGCTGACGCCGACCCGGCCGCCCGGCCGGAGGACGCGCGCGATCTCGGAGAACACGGCGACCTTGTCGGCGGCCAGGTTGATCACGCAGTTGCTGATCACGACATCGATCGAGTTGCCCGGCAGCGGGATGGATTCGATCGTGCCGCGCACGAACTCGACGTTGTCCACGCCTGCCTCGGCGGCATTCCGGACGGCCAGCGCGAGCATTTCGTCGGTCATATCGAGGCCGATCGCCCGGCCGGTCGGCCCGACCCGGCGCGCGGACAGGATGACGTCGATGCCGCCGCCGGACCCGAGATCGAGCACCCGCTCGCCTTCGCGCAGCTCGGCCACGGCGGTCGGGTTGCCGCAGCCGAGACTGGCCAGGACCGCCGCCTCGGGCAGGTCGGCACGGTCCGCGTCGCCGTACAGGATCTCGCCGAAGACGGCCTGTCCCGTTGGGCCGCAGCACGAGGCCTGGGCGGCCGAATCGGAGCGGCGGTCGGTCGCGGCCAGGGCGGCTTCGGCGTAGCGGGCGCGGACCTCGTCGTGGATCCGGTCCTGGTCGAGCGCGCGGTCCTGGTCGATCATCGGGTCATCCTCCTCGAACGGTGAGCGGCCGCCGGCCGCGGTTGGCCTGTTGCGTAGGCGGGCGCGGTCAGACCGGGCAGCAGGTGAGCTCAGGCTCGGCCGAAGTCGGCATCACGAGACTCCGGATCCGGGCGACGAGGCTCGGCCGGTCAATTCGTTCGACGCGCTGGCTCTCGCGGTAGGCGTACAGCTGCTCACGCTCGCGGGCCTGAGCGCGGGTCTCGACGTGCGGGCCGCCGGAGATCATCCAGGCGGCGACATTCGTGTCCATCTGCGGACTCCTTGTATTGGGTGTGACCAGATCATCGGTTAAATATCGATACTTGTCAATATAGACGCATGTCGATATGATGCGCTCATGCCGCGCTCGAAGACGACCTTCGTCGACCCCGACGTCCAGCTTCTCCACGCCCTCGCCCATCCGACCCGCCTGTCGATCGTGCGCGAGCTGATCGGAACGTCGGAGGTCTGTGCGTGCGACTTCACGTCGTGCTGCGACGTCCAGCAGCCGACGGTCTCGCACCACCTCCGGATCCTCAAGGAAGCGGGCGTCATCGCGGCGGAGCGGCGCGGGACCTCGATGGTCTACCGGCTCGTCCCGGCGGCCGCGGATCGCCTACGGGCCCTGGCCGGCGAGCTTCTCGGCACGCCCCGGATCATCCCGGCATCCAGCTTCCAGCGATCGCGGCGAGTGACGCCCACGGCGGCGCGGCCCACCTGACGCGCGTTGGATCCGGTTCGCGCGATGGTCAGCGCCGCTCCGGGTCGAGCAAATCGGGCGGGACGAGCCAGCGCAACGTGCCGCTCCCGCCGGCGACCGGGCCGCGGACGTCGAGCCGCGCGAACGCTCCCTTCTTCATCGCGAGCGCGTCGGTTCCCGACAGATACCCGAGGAGCTCGCTGAAGTCGGGATCGTGACCGACGAGGATCGGTCGGCGCGGGTCGCCCGCGTCGGCCAGGAGTGCATCGACAGTCTCGGGGTCGCAGCCGCCACCAAGTCGCTCGTCGATCCGGACGCCGAGTCCCAGCGCGTCGGCGACGATCTCGGCGGTCCGCCGGGCCCGGATCCGGGGCGAGCTGATGATCGCGTCCGGCCGGAAGCCGACCTCGGCAAGGAACGCGCCGAGCCGCTCGGACTGGCGCTCGCCCTTGGCGCTGAGCGGCCGCGCCGCGTCGTCGCCGGCCCAGCGGTCGGGATCGCCCGCGTCGGCGTGGCGGAGGAGGTGGAGCTGGAGCGCGGACGCTCGGTCGGTCGGACTCACGCCTCGAGGGTAGCGAGGAAGCCCGCGATTCGCACGCGCAGATCGGCCAACGTCGCCCGGTAGACGTCCCGGATCTCGCCATCCGTCCCGCGGGCGCGAGCCGGATCGGGGATGCTCCAGTGGGTCCGGACGGCCAGCCCGGGGAAGACGGGGCACGCCTCGGCCGCGTCGTCACACACCGTCAGCACGTGATCGAACTCCTGATCCAGGAACTCGGTCATGGACTTCGAGCGCGCCCAGGCGTGCCCGATACCGGCCTCGTCGAGGACCTGGATCGTCCGCGGGTTGACCGTGCCCTCGGGCCGGCTGCCGGCGGATGACACCGCGACACGGTCGCCGCCGAGCTCCCGGAACAGAGCCTCGGCCAGGATCGAGCGGCAGCTGTTGCCGGTGCACAGGACGAGGATCCGGATCGGGTCGCTCATCGCGCGAGTCTCACGGATTGAGGTCCTCGATCTGGCCGCTCGCGAGGAAGACGACGTCCTCGGCGATGTTCGTGACCCGATCGCCGATCCGCTCGAGGTAGTGGGCGGCGAAGAGGATCCGCGTCCCGCGCTCGACGTTGTCGGGATCGGCCCGCATGAGGCGGACCACCTCATCGAAGGTCCGGTGGTAGAGCTCGTCGATCTCGTCATCGCGGGCGGCCACGGCCCGCGCTGCGTCGACATCGATGTCGACCAGGGCCACGAGGATCCCGCCGACGAGACTCGCCGCGAGCTCGCCCATCGCGGGCAGGTCGACGTACTTCTTGAGCGGTGGTTCCGGCGCCAGCTTGCGAACCTGCTTCGCCACCGAGGCGGCGTGGTCGCCCATCCGCTCGAGCTCGTACCCGACGTGATCGAGCGCGAGCAGGAAGCGCAGGTCGCGGGCGACCGGAGCCTGGGTCGCGATCGTGCGGGTGATGTGCTCGGACACTTCGCGCTGCTTGTCGTTGATCCGGCGATCGCCCACGATCACCGCGGTCGCCGCGTCGGCATCATGGCGGGCGAGCGACTCGATCGCGGCCCGGATCGAGGCCTCGACGAGCGATCCCATCCACAGGATCATGTCCTTGACGACGCGCATGTCCTGGTCCAAGCCGGCTCGCGCGGGGTGTGCCTCGGCCATCTGGGCGGCAGCCCGGGCGGCGACCGACAGGGCCTCCGCATCGATCTGCGGGACAGCACCGGGCGGAGCGCCCGATGGCGCGGCGGGGGCTCGGTCGTCCGTCATCGGGCGGTCCTCTCTCGCATCGTCGGTCATCCGAACCGCCCCGAGACGTAGTCCTCGGTCAGCTGGTTCTTCGGGTTCGTGAAGATCTGGGCCGTCGGTCCCTGCTCCACGACGTAGCCGGCACGATCGTCGCCCATCGTCAGGAACGCGGTCCGATCCGATGCGCGCGCCGCCTGCTGCATATTGTGGGTCACGATCACGATCGTGTAACGCGTCTTCAGCTCGGCCATCAACTCCTCGATCTGGAGCGTGGCCCGCGGGTCGAGCGCGGAGCACGGTTCGTCCATCAGGATGACCTCGGGCTCCGTGGCGATCGCCCGGGCGATGCACAGCCGCTGCTGCTGGCCACCGCTCAGCGACATCCCGCTCTGCTTCAACTTGTCCTTGACCTCGTCCCAGAGAGCGGCGCGGCGGAGGCTGACCTCGACGAGCTCCGCGATGTCGCCGCGATAGCCGTTGATCCGCGGTCCGAAGGCGACGTTGTCGAAGATCGACTTCGGGAACGGATTCGGCTTCTGGAAGACCATGCCGATCCGCCGGCGGACCGCGACCGGGTCGGTCTTCGGGCCGTACAGGTCCTGACCGTCGAGGAGGATCGTGCCTTCGAGGCGGAAGGTCGAGACGAGGTCGTTCATCCGGTTGATCGTGCGCAGGACGGTGGACTTGCCGCAGCCGGACGGCCCGATGAACGCGGTGACCTCCCGTGGGGCGATCCGGATGTTGATGTCATGGACGGCCCGGAACGATCCGTACCAGCACGAAACGTCCTTCAGCTCGACCGCGACCTCGCGCTCGACCGCGGTCCGGGCCGCGCCGTCCGCCGATGGGGGCGGCGTCAGGGACGCGAGGCGGACCTGGAGGGCGCTCGCCGGCGGAGCGTCGGCCCCGGACCGCTCCGGCGGAGCGTCGGCCCCGGACCGCTCCGGTGGAGCGTCGGCCCCGGACCGCTCCGGTGGAGCGTCGGCCCCGGACCGCTCCGGTGGAGCGTCGGCCCCGCTCACTGGCGCCGGCCGATCCGACGTCTCGATGGTGGACGCGCTCACGGACGACTCCTCTACCACTGGATGTTCCTCGAGAGGCGGATCCGGACGACCAGGGCGAGGGCGTTCAGGACGACCATGAGGATCAGGATGACGATGATCGCCGCGGCGGCGATCGACTGGAAGTCCGCCTGCGGGCGGCCGGCCCAGTCGAAGACCTGGATCGGAAGGACCGAGTAGCGATCGCCGATGGGCGCCGGCAGGAACGTCACGAATCCGACGGCGCCGACGATGATCAGCGGCGCGGCCTCGCCGATCGCACGGGCCATGGCCAGGATGATCCCGGTCATGATCCCGGGCGCCGCCGCCGGCAGAACCGACCCGCGGACCATCTGCCAGCGGGTCGCGCCGAGCGCGAAGGCACCCTCGCGCTGCGAACCGGGAACCGCGCGCAGCGCCTCCATGCTCGCGATCATCACGACCGGCAGGATCAGCAGCGACAGGGTCAGGGCACCCGCCAGGAGCGAGTTGCCGAGGGTCAGCACGCGCACGAACAGGGCCAGGCCGAAGATCCCGTAGATGATCGACGGCACGCCCGCCAGGTTCGCGATGTTCGTCCGGAGCAGCCGATTCACGAAGGTATCGGCGGCGTACTCCTGGAGATAGATCGCCGCCGCGACGCCGACCGGAAAGGTGATCAGCCCGACGATGAGCCCCATCTCGAGCGAACCGACGAGGGCCGGCAGGACTCCCGCCTGGGCGGGTCGGCGCGACGGTAGATCCGTCAGGAACTGGAGGTCGAGCCAGGGCAGGCCGGCGCTCAGGACGTCGACGAGCAGGAGGACGAGGGCCAGGAGCAGGATCCCGATCGCGGCCAGGCAGGCGCCGAGGAAGATCGTCCCCGACAGCCTGCGGCGCATGAGGCGCGGTTCGAAGCGCGCCACCGTCGGGCTGGCCGGCGGCGCCGGAGTGACGGACATCAGTACACGTTCCGGAAGCGGGCGACGATCCGGTTGCTGAGGACGTTCAGGATCAGCGTGATTGCAAAGAGCACGAGCGCGACCGCGAACAGCGACTTGAACTGGATCGAGCCCTGGGGCGTGTCGCCGGCACTGATCTGGGCGATGAAGGCGGTCATCGTCTGGGCACTCTCGAGCGGGTTGAACGTGAGCTTGGGGCTGGTGCCCTGGGCCAGGACCACGATCATCGTCTCGCCGATCGCCCGCGACAGGGCGAGGATGATCGATGCCATGATCCCCGACAGCCCGGCCGGGAACACCACCCGCCGGATCATCTCGAACCGGGTCGCGCCCATCGCCAGGGAGCCCTCGCGCAGACCGCGCGGCACGGCCCGCAGGGCATCCTCGCTGAGCGAGCCGATCAGGGGCGTGATCAGGAGCCCGACGACCAGCCCGGCCGCAAGCGTGTTGTAGGTCCCGATCGCGCTCCCGAACAGCGGCTTCAGCAGGTTCGGGGTGACGAAGTTCAGCGCGAAGAAGCCGAGCACGATCGTCGGGATGCCGGCGATCGTCTCGAGCAGCGGCTTGATGACGTTGCGCGTCCGGACCGAGGCGTACTCCGCGAGATAGATGGCCGCGAGCAGGCCGAGAGGAACCGCGACCACCAGGGCGATCAGCGCCACCATCAGCGTCGAGACGACCAGGGGGAGGACGCCGAAGCGGAACGGTTCGATCGATGCCGACCAGACCGTCCCGGTCAGGAAGTCGATCGGGTTGACGATGGCGAAGAAGTCGGCCGCCTGGATCGCGAGGACGAAGATGATCCCGACCGTCGTGAGAACACTCAGGCCGGCGGCCAGGAACAGGAACGTCTCGATGACCCGCTCTGACTTCGGTCGGCGGCGGGTCAGCGCGTGATCGGCGGCGGTCATGGCTCCCATTGGTGCGCGAAGCTGGAGAGACGCACCGGCTCGATCCGAGCTTCGAGCCGGTGCGTCGGAGGAGGAAAGGCTACTTGAGAGCGGCGGCGAGGTCTGCCTTCGCCTTGTCGAGCACCGCCGGTTGCGCATCCACGTACCCGGTCTCGTCGACGAAGGTGTTGACGTTGTCGAGGTAGTACGCGACGAAGGCCGCGAACTCGGGCCGGGCGAGGGCCTTCAGCGAGGGATAGATGAAGAGCGGCCGGGCGAGGGGCTTGTACGTCCCGGCGTTGACCGCCTCCTTCGATGGGGCGACGCAACCGGCGCCGCCGTCGACCTCGACCGCCTTGATCGTGTCGAGGTTTTCCTCGAGGTAGGCGAAGCCGAAGTAGCCAAGGGCGAACTTGTCACCCGCGACGCCGGTCACGAGGGCGTTGTCATCCTCGGACTGGGTGTAGTCGGAGCGGCTCTGCTTGGCCTTGCCGTTGATCGCCTCGGTGAAGTAGTCGAACGTGCCCGAGTCGGCGCCCGGACCGTAGAGCTTGATGGGCTCGGCAGGAAACGACGGGTCGATGTCCGACCACTTCGCCACGGTGCTGCCCGTGTCCCAGATCTTCTTCAGCTGGGCGGATGTGAGGCATTTCGCCCAGTCGTTGTCCTTGTTGACGACGACCGACAAGGCGTCGGTCGCGATCCCGAGCTGGACGTATTCGACCTTGTTCGTCGTGCAGGCCACGCCCTCGCCGGCGTCCTCGGCCTTGATCGGGCGCGACGCGTCGTTCATGTCGGTCTCACCGGCACAGAACTTCTTGAACCCGCCGCCGGTGCCGGCGAAGGCCACCGTGACCTTGACGCCGGTGTTCGCCTTCTGGAACTCCTCGGCGACGGCCTGGGTGATCGGATACACGGTGCTCGAGCCGTCGATGTTGATGCTGCCCGAGAGGGCCGCTCCGGCCGAGGCCGGCGCCGACGCCGGATTGGAGGCGCCGGCAGGCTGGCTGCCCGATGGGCTCTGGCTTGCTCCGTTCGCGCAGGCCGTCGTGGCGAGTGCGATCAGCAGACCGAGGGCTGCAACGCGCGCCTTCGGGTTGGTCGTCATGATCACTGTCCTCCTCCGGGGCGCTGGGTTCGCGCCCGAGTGCTCGGTGGCGCCGGCGTTCCCGGACGGGCCGGTCCTCCCGGCTCATGGTTCTGTGTCACGATCAGACCATCGAATCCGCCGATCAACGTCCATTTCCCCGGGTGTTAACGGCTCGTTAACCAGCGACTTCGCACCGGAGTTGCGCGGAAGCCCGACAATGGCCCCCTGGAATGAAGGAGGGTGACCGTGGCAGACATCGGGACCAACAGGCCGGACGCACGACGGGCCGTCGGCGATGCCCCGCCGACGCACGCCAATGGGTCGTCGGCGGGCGGCGCGGGCATGGACGGCGCGTGGCTGGCGATGACGCCGGCCGCGGCCCTGGCCCGTCATGTCGAATGGCTCGACTTCGCGCTCGGGGCGGCGACCGCGGAGGAGCTCTGGCGGCGCGAGCGCCTGGCCAAGGCGACGAAGGGCAATCGCGCCAAACGGACCGATCGGCTGGCCGAGGTCGTCGCCGAGATCGAGGAGCTGAGCGCGCTCCTCTCGGGGATCCGCGACCTCGAGCGGCGGGCCGCCCTTGCGCCGGCCACGACGCCGCGCCGCAGGGGTCGTCCGCCCGGCTCGAAGAACGGAACCGGAAAGCGGGCGACGGCCACCGCTTCGGCCGCGCCGAAGACCACAGCGCCGAAGACCACAGCGCCGGAGGCGACAGCGCCGAAGGCGACCCCGCGCCGCAGACGCTCGACCTCCGCTACCGCCGGCTGACCGGCGGAGCAGGTGGTCAAGCCGCCCGCCGCCGCGATCGACCTCGGCTCCACGTCGGTCCACCTCCTCGTCGCCCGGGTCGTCGACGGCGGGCTAATCAGCATCGAGGATGAGTCGGCGTTCCTGGGCCTCGGCGCGGCGGTCAACGGCCCAGGCTCGCTCGGCGACGAGGGTCGGGCGCACCTCACGGCGACGGTTGCCGGGTATGTCGAGCGTGCTCGGGCGCTCGGTGCCGACACCCCGATCGTGATCGGTACCGAACCGCTCCGGCGGCTTGCCGATGCCGACCGCATCGTCGCGGAGGTGTCGGCCGCGTGCCGGACGCCGCTCCACGTTCTCGAGCACGAGGAGGAGGGCCTGCTCAACCTCATCGGGCTGATGGCGGGCCGGACGGTCAGGCACGACCTCGTTGTCGTGGACATCGGCGGCGGGAGCAGCGAGCTCGTGGAGATCGGACCGGAGCACAGGGCCCGGGCGGCGGGTGTCGGCATCGGGGCGGGACGGCTGACTCATGCGCTCGTCGACCACGATCCGCCGACGGACGCTGAGATGGTCGCGCTCGTGGTTGGCGCCGACGCCGCGTTCGCCTGGGCGCCGAGCCGTCCCCCGTTCGAGGTCGTGGCCGTTGGCGGGACCGCGTCGAATGTCCTGAAGATCCTCCGTCGGAGCCTGGGTCGCGAGGACCTCGACATCCTCGATCGCGAATCGCTCGATGCGGTCCGGGAGCTGGTGGGCCGGAACGCCGCCGCCGTGCTCGCTGCTCAGTACATGATGCGCGACGCGCGAATCCGGCTGCTGGCGGCTGGAGCGGCGATCATCGAGGTCGTGCTGGATCGCACGGGGGTGGATCGGATCCGGGTCGCCGACGCGGGGATCCGCGAGGGGGCGATCATCGCCGCCGATCGCGCCGGATCGGACTGGCGCGAGCGCCTCGAGGAACTGGCCCACGGCTGGCTGAACTGAGCGGTCAACGACGCGTTTGAACCGTCGGCGATCGAGCCGTCACGAGGCACGAATCAGCCTTGGGGCGTGATCCCGAGGATCGGGCCACCGCGATCCGTTGATGGACCCGAGTCTGGTCGCAGGCTCGGTCCGGGCCGATGCCGGGAGCACCCCGACGATTGCAGGGGCGTTGCGGCCCTAGAGGCTCGCGAGCGCCCGGCCCAGTCCGCGCCGGAACGCGATCCCCGACACGCCTCGCCACGACCGCCCGACGGTCCGTCGGAGGCGGGCGACCTCCTTCTCGCGGCTCACGAGATAGCGGGCGATCGCGCCGCTCTCGAGATCGCTCAGGGACCCCGCGTGCTCGACGAGGAAGTCGCGGGCGAGGTGAGCGCAGACATCGGCGTCGTTGAGCAGGCCGAGGTGATCCTGGAGGGCCGTCACGCGGGCGATCAGCCCGTCGACGTCGGGGCCGAGGGCCTCGCGGACGAACTCGAGCGAGTAGCGCAGCCACTTGCCGTGAATCCTGAGCTCGTGGAGGGTCTCGACATCCGCCCAGCGCAGGACCGGCTCATAGGCCCGTACCTGCTCATAGGCCGACAGGATCCGGGATGCGGCCGTGTCCCGGACGCGATGCGGCTCGGTCGGGATGACCGCCTTCGCGCCGAGGCCGTCATGTCGGACGAACTCGGCGTAGTCATCGAGCCAGCGCCGGTAGCCGTCGGAGTCGAGCTCGCGGACGAGCAGGTTCCGGGCGTCCTCGCGATGGATCCGCCAGGCGGCGAGGAGCGGCTCGAGGGCGCGCTGCTCACCGACCGCCAGGTCCGCGCGATACGCGTCGGCGGCCTCGCGCAGAACGTCGAGGTCGCGGACAGCGCCGAGCCGGGCGGCGACCTCGCGCAGCCGCGTGCGGTGGGACTTCGTGCGGGCCGGACGGAACGCCTCGCCGAAGACCCGCCAGGCCGCGCGCTGGCGGCGAGTCGCCACGCGCATGGCGTGGAGGTCCTCGATCTGCTCGCCGGACCGGGTGCCGGCCTCGCGGGCGATCATCCGGGCGAGGTGGAAGCGAAGGACCTTCCGGCCGGCCTCGGCGACGTGGTCGTCGGCGAGCACGCCGGGCGTCTTGCCGACGACGAGGCGTGGTCGTTCGCTGTCGGCCGGGTCGACCGCGGGCTCGGCCGCTTTCGCCTTCTTGCGCCGGACCGGCCGGGCGTCACCCGACGGCACGTCGGCGTCCGCGAGGGCCACCAGA
>JANLYK010000417.1:0-3328 GCA_031365595.1 Chloroflexota bacterium
GTGGCTGTTCCTGCGCTCCGGCCCGGGCGCGACCAACCACTTCGAGGCCGGCGGCTTCGTCCGCTCGAACGACGATGTCGCGTACCCGAACCTGATGTTCCACTTCCTGCCGCTCGCGATCCGCTACGACGGCACGCCCGCCCCGAGCAAGCACGGCTACCAGGTCCACGTCGGGCCGATGTACTCCGACGCGCGCGGCTCGCTCGCGATCACGTCCAGGGATCCGCACGACCATCCGGCGATCCGCTTCAACTACCTCTCGACCGACCAGGACCGGCGCGAGTGGGTCGAGGCCGTCCGGACGGCGCGCCGGATCCTGACCCAGCCCGCGTTCGACGCCTACTCGACCGGCGAGCTGTCACCGGGCGGAGGGGTCGAGACCGACGACGAGATCCTCGACTGGGTCGCGAAGGACGCCGAGACGGCGCTCCACCCGTCGTGTACCGCGCGGATGGGGACGGACGGGCTGTCGGTGACCGATCCGATGACGATGCGGGTCCACGGGGTGGATGGGCTGCGGGCCGTCGACGCCAGCGTCATGCCCTACGTCACGAACGGCAACATCTACGCCCCCGTAATGATGCTGGCCGAGAAGGCCGCCGACCTGATCGCCGGCAACACTGCGCTCTCACCCGAGCCGATCCCGTTCTACCGCCACGGCGTCTCGCCGCTCGAGGACCCATCGCGGACGTGACAACGTCCGGCGCTGACGCCGGCCGGGGACGGTGACCGGCGTCGAGCGTCAGTCGCCCTGTCGCAGGCTCCGCGCGATCCGGTTCGCGGCCGTCGCCACGTTCAGCCCGAGCTCAACCTCCTGACCCGACGCCGGGAAGCGGTACGACGGGCCGTGAACGTGGATGGCCGCCACGGCCTCGCCGCTTGCGTCGGCGATCGCGGCCGCGACCGACGAGATGTCCTCGGTGTACTCGCCGGCCGTCCAGGCGTAACCGTCGAGCTGCGCCTTCCGGAGGCGCGCGCGCAGCTCGTCGGCGTCAGTCATCGTCCGGTCGGTGAAGCGCTCCAGCGGGCCATTCAGGTAGCGCTCGATCTCCGCCGGCGGGCGCAGGGCGAGGACGGCCAGGCCGGACGACACCGCGTGCATCGCGATCCGCGACCCGGTCCAGTCGCGGACGCCGACGGGATGGTCGCTGTCGACCTGGTCGATGTAGTGGATCAGGTCGCCCTCGGGCACGGACAGCCCGGCAACCTCGCCGATCGATGCGGCCAGCTCCGCGAGGTGCGGCCGGGCGATGGCCACGAGACCGCGGGCGGCCGCCAGGCCCGTCGCGAGGCTCTCGATGCGCGGGCCCAGGCGGTAGCGCGTCTCGCCCGGGAGCTGTTCGACCGCACCCTCGCGGGCGAGCGAGGTCAGCATCCGGGCCGCGGTCGACTTCGGCAGGTCGACCCGATCGGCGACCTCGGTCACCCCGATGGGGCCGTCGGTCAACGCTCCGAGCACCGCAAAGGCGCGTTCGATGGACTGGACTCTGGACACGCGACTCCCCGTCGACTAGATTCGGCCTCTGCGTTCCATCATACGGCACCGTTCCACGATGTGGAACCCCCGACGTGAGATGATGGCCCCAGTCGGCGGGCGGAGCGCGAAGCCGGCATCAGGGAGCACCAGGCGTGGCCGACTACGAAGAGATCGACCTTTCAGCCCTCTCGGACGACGAGCTCGTCGAGCAGATGCACAACGACCTGTACGACGGGATGCGCGACGAGATCATCGAAGGCACGAACCTCCTGCTCGGGCGGGGGTTCACGGCCACGAAGGTGCTCGACGACGCGCTCGTGGCCGGCATGAAGATCGTCGGGATCGACTTCCGCGACGGCATCCTGTTCGTGCCCGAGGTCCTCCTCGCCGCCAACGCGATGAAGGCCGGGATGGAGATCCTGCGACCGCTCCTGGCCGAGACCGGCGCCGAGCCGGTCGGCAAGGTCGTGATCGGGACGGTCAAGGGCGACATCCACGACATCGGCAAGAACCTCGTCGGGATGATGCTCGAGGGGGCCGGCTTCGAGGTGGTCGATCTCGGGATCAACACCGACGCCGAGAAGTTCATCGCCGCGCTCGAGCTCCACAAGCCCGACATCCTCGGAATGAGCGCCCTCCTCACGACGACGATGCCGTACATGAAGGTCGTCATCCAGACCCTCAAGGACCGCGGGATGCGCGAGCAGTACATCGTCCTGGTCGGCGGCGCGCCGCTGAACGAGGAGTTCGGACTGGCCGTCGGCGCGGACGCGTACTGCCGCGACGCGGGCGTGGCCGCCGAGACCGCCCGACGCTTGATCGACGAACGACGTGCCGCGGCCTGAGGTCGCGGGTCCCCTCGCCGACGCTCCCGCCCGCGCGCTCGTGATCGGGTGCGGCGCGCTCGCGCGTGAGTTGCTCGCGGTAACGGCGACGGTGCCCGGACTCGAGGTCGCCTGCCTTCCGCCCGACCTCCACAACCGGCCCGGCGGCATTCCCGGCGCCGTGCGCACCCGGATCGCCGAGGCGCGCCGCGACGGCTTCGAGCGGATCTTCGTCGCCTATGCCGACTGCGGCACCGGCGGCCTGCTCGAGCCGGTCCTCGCCGAGGCCGGGGTCGAGCGCCTGCCGGGCGCTCACTGCTACGAGGTCTTCGCCGGCTCGGCCGAGTTCACGGCCCTGGCCGACGCCGAACCCGGCACGTTCTGGCTGACCGACTTCCTCGCCCGGAACTTCGAGCGTCTGGTCATCCGCGGCCTCGGGATCGACCGTCATCCGGAGCTCCAGGCGACGTACTTCGCCCATTACGAGCGGGTCGTGTTCCTGTCCCAGACCGAGGATCCGGACCTGATGATCCTCGCCCGCCGCGCCGCGGACCGCCTCGGCCTCGCGTTCGAGCATCGCCCGACCGGCATCGCCCACCTCGCGGCCCCGATCCTCGCCTTCGCCGCCCGCGCCGGTGCACGCCCCACGGGCACAAGCGACGAGGCGAACGCGGGCGCGGGTCACGGCGCTCGCCCGGTGAGCGTATCCGACACGATTCGCCCAATTGACGGCCCGGATCGCCCCTCGACCGCCCCGAATCCGGCCGAATCCGTCGCTCCTGCTCGCCCGGTGAGCATTTCTGCCACCGCGGACGCCGACCTCGTCGGACACCCTCATGGGATGAGCGCGGGACGGGCAACAACGGCGGGACGGGCGAACTGATGGCCAGCCTGACCGTCATCTGGTGGCGCGACATCCCCGCCCAGGTTCTTGCTCGCGAGGGGCGTCGGGCGAGCAAGGTCCAGCTCCACCCGCGCTTCCAGGTCGCGATCGACAAGGCCGCCAGCCGGGCCGGCAAGCGGACCT
>JANLYK010000418.1:0-4399 GCA_031365595.1 Chloroflexota bacterium
CCGCCAGGTCGGCGATGCCACGACCGCCGCCAATCGCGCCGCCCAGATGGCCGTCGACAACGCTGCGTTGGCGGCCGAGGTCAAGGCCCTCGAGGGTGAGCTCGCCCTGATCGTCCAGCCCGCGTTCGTCGGCCTCCAGGCTCGCGGCCATGGACTCGGCGCTCCGCGCGAGATCCCGTTCACCCTCGATTCATCCGTCCCGGCTCCGGCCGACGGCGCGCCCGGTTCGGCGTCGGTCCGGCTCGGCGCCGACGACGATCGCCGGACGCCCCTCGAGTCGTGGCTGTCGCTCCTCGTCGGGCCCGGCGACTGACCGAGCCGCACGCCGAGGCGGTGCGCCGCTATCCTGTGCCGACGAACGCCCGGCCGGGCGTCCGGGGTGGAGGGAAGTCCGGGCCATGCTCTCGATCCCGATCGAGGATCTGATCTTCGTCCTCTGCACGCTCGTGGGCGGCGGCCTGCTCCTGATCACCGTCCTCGTCGACGACGTCCTCGGCGGCCTGCTCGACGCCCTCCACGTCGGGTTCGACATCGGCGGCGTATCGCTGATGCCGCTGCTGCTCGGCTTCGTCTCGATGTTCGGGGTCGGTGGGCTGTTCGCAACCCAGGTTCTCGATCTGCACGCCGGACCGGCCGCCCTCGTCGCTGCGCTCGGTGGGCTGCTCGGGTTCGGGATCGTGTTCGTCATGTTTTCGGCCCTGAGCAAGTCGGAGGGAGCTAACCCCTTCTCGACCTCGAGCCTCGTCGGCCGACCGGCCTCGGTCGCCGTCTCGATCCCGGCCGGGCGCTTCGGGAGCGTCCTCGTGAAGGCCGAGGGCCAGACCCACGAGTTCACCGCGACCGCCTCGACCGATGTCCCCGCCGGGACCCAGGTCACCGTGACCGGGACCGCCGGGACCGGGCTGATCGTCGCCCCGCTCGCGCCCTCGCCGGCGGCCGTCACGGCGCAGGCTTCGTCGACCTCCGGCGAGCCGCCGGCCAGCACATCCGGGTCGGCCGGACCAGGAGGGACCCCGGGTGTTTGATTTCCTGCAGTTCGACACGAGCGTGATCGTCGTCTTCGTCGCGATCGTCATCGTCGCCCTCCTGTTTGCGTACCTCGGCAGCCGCTACAAGGTGGCCGGCGCCAACGAGGCCCTGATCCGGTCCGGCCGGGCGACGCCACTCGGTGGCGGCGACGCAGGCCTGAAGGTCGTCCGCGGCCAGGGCATCGTCGTCCTGCCCCTCTTCCACAAGATCGGCAAGCTCAAGCTGACCGCGCGCCAGATCAACGTGAACCTCGCCGACGCGGTGTCGCGCCAGGGCATCAAGGTCGCGGTCCAGGGTGTCGCCACGTTCAAGATCGGGGCCGACGACGAGTCGATTCGGAACGCCGCCGAGCGCTTCCTCGACGCCCAGGAGGAGCAGGTCGACTCGATCGTCAAGAACGTCCTCGAGGGCTCGCTCCGCTCGATCGTCGGCACGCTCACGATCGAGGAGCTCAACCTCGACCGCCAGAAGTTCCAGCAGGCCGTCCAGGACGCGGCCAAGGGCGACCTCTCGACGTCCGGCCTCCAGATCGACTCGTTCACGATCCAGGCGATCCGCGACGAGTCGGGCTACATGGACCTGATCGGCCAGCAGGAGACCGCCCGCCGCGAACGCGACGCTCGGATGGCCAAGGCGACGGCCGACCAGGAGGCTGCCGTCCGCGAGGCAGAGGCCAACCAGGTGAAGATCAACGCCGAGCGCGATGTGTCGCTCCGGCGGGCGGAGACCGAGACCCAGATCGCCGCCGCGGAGGCGCGCGCCGCCCAGGCCGGGCCGCTCGCCCAGGCCGAGGCCCAGCAGGAGGTGACGCGCAAGCAGACCGAGCTGGCCGTGCTCGAAGCCGCCCGCAAGCAACAGGAGCTGCTGACCTCGACGGTGCGCCCGGCCGAGGCCGAGGCCGACGCCCAGGTGAAGCGGGCCGAAGGCGAGAAGCTGGCCCGGATCGCCGCGGCCCAGGCGGATGCCGAGCGGGTCAAACTGGCCGGCCAGGCCGAGGCGTCGATCGCGATCACGAAGGGTGAAGCGAACGCCCGGGTCATCCTTGTCAACGCCCAGTCCGAGGCCGAGAAGACCAGGCTCGAGGGCAACGCCGAGGCCGGCATCGTGTTCAGCAAAGGCGAGGCCGAGGCCAAGGCGCTCGCCCTCCGGGCCGACGCGTACCGCCAGTTCAACGAGGCCGCAATCATCCAGACGGTTCTGTCGATGCTGCCGGAGATCGTCCGCGCGGCGGCCGAGCCGATGGCCTCGATCGGATCGCTGACGGTGGTCTCGACGGATGGTGCCTCTGACGTCGTGAAGAACGCGACCCGGACCGTCACGGAGGCCGGCGCCGTCGTGAAGGGCCTGACCGGGATCGACGTCCCGGACCTGATCAGTGGCGCGATCCGGGGCGCCGGCGGCGGGACCGGCGGGACGGGTGGCTCCGGCGGGACGGGTGGCTCCAGTGGCTCGGGTGGCGGCCCGTCGAGGGGCACGGGCGGCTCGAGCCGGGCGCGGACGCCGCGATCTTCGTCGACGGCTCCCGCATCGGCATCCGAATCGGCCCCGGCATCGGCCGCTTCGACGCCTCCGGCACAATCGGTGAGCGCGGCGAGCGCCCCCACGAGCAGCCAGCCGTCGCGCTCGGCGCAGGAGCTCGACACGGCCGCTGCGGTCGCGGCCGGAGAAGAGGCCACGCGAGCGGCGATGGCCCGAGTCGACGACTCGGTCCGGAAGGCCGGCCAGAGCACGGCCGAGGCACTCCGTGCCGCACCGGCGGCCGCAGTCGGCTCGGCCGGGATCACCCGCGACACGACGGTCAATGTCGCCGCCCAGCGCCTTGCTCGCGACCTCGCGGCGATCCCGGGCATCGAGCGGTTCGGTTCGATCCGCCTCGACGAGCTCGATCGCTCCGGTCCGCGCCCGCTCCGCACGATGTGGCGGATCGCCCGCGGCGAGCTCGCCGAGCGGTACGGCCAGATGACGATCGGCGAGATCGTCGATCGCTACCGGAGCGGCGGCGCCCGTCCGTCCGCGTGAGCCGGTGACCGATGGCCGAGGGGCCGGTGGCGAACCGGACGAATATGCCCGGATCCTCGAGGAGAACCGGCGCTACGTCGAAGTCTTCGATCGCTCCGCGCTGACCGCGGCGCCGATCTCCGGCCTGGCGATCATCGCGTGCATGGACGCCCGGCTCGACGTCGAGGAGACCCTCGGCCTGCGGACGGGCGATGCCCACATCATCCGCAATGCCGGCGGCCTCGCGACCGATGACGCCATCCGCTCGCTGATCGTCAGCCAGGAGTTGCTCGGAACCGACGAGGTTCTCGTCATCGGCCACACCGGCTGCGGACTCGAGGGCGCCGACGAGGCCGGGATCCGCAACGACCTCGCGGCCCGGACCGGGCGCCTGCTCGACATCGAGCTCGGATCCTTCACCGACGTCCAGACCTCGGTCATCGCCCAGGTCGAGCGGCTGCGGGCGCATCCATGGGTCCGGCCGGTGCCGATCCACGGCCTGATCTTCGATGTCGCGACCGGCCGCCTCACCGAGGTGGCCTAGCATCGAGCGTCGGCGCTGATCCGATGCGCGGTGCGATCCCGACTCGCGACCACCCGGTTCGAGCCCGTATCCTCGGCACCCGAGCGACGGCGAGGAGGATCGAGCAGTCGTGACCGAGAGCAACCGACAAGAGCCCGGCGACGGCGTGAAGCCATGGATCCGGGCCGATGGCCAGGCGAAAGCCACCGGCCAGGCGCGCTACACCGCCGACCTTGCCTTCCCGGGTCTCGCCAACGCTCGGCTCCTGCTCGCGGGTCGTGCCCACGCACGGATCGTCCGCCTCGACACGTCCCGTGCCCGAGCCCTGCCCGGCGTGCTCGCGGTCCTGACCCAGGACGACGTCCCGGAACGGCGCTACGGCTCGTTCGACTACGTGCTCGACCGGACGCTGTTCGCCCGCGACGTCGTCCGGTTCGAGGGCGAGGTCGTGGCCGCGGTCGCCGCCCTGACGCCCGAGCAGGCGGCGGCTGCGG
Source organism: Chloroflexota bacterium (assembly GCA_031365595.1). GTDB lineage: Bacteria > Chloroflexota > Limnocylindria > Limnocylindrales > CSP1-4 > CF-46. The sequence goes on from JANLYK010000418.1 coordinate 4,045, forward strand.
TGGCAGCGATCGAGGTCGAGTACGAGGACCTGCCGCCGATTCTCGACGTCGAGGCGGCCCTGCGCCCAGGCTCGCCCCTGGTCCACCCGGCGATCGACACGTATGGCCACGACCCGAATCTCGACCCCACCGGGAACGTGGCCGGCCGCTCCACGATCGTCAAGGGTGACGCCAGCGCGGCCCTCGCCGCCGCCCCGATCGTCGTCCGTGAGCGCTACGTCGCCGACATGGCTCATCCCGTCCCGATCGAGCCCCACACCGTGACCGCCGACTGGTCGGGTGAGCGGGTCACGATCTACTCGAGCACCCAGGTTCCGTTCGCGGCCCGGGGCAAGACCGCCGAGGTCCTCGAGAT
>JANLYK010000441.1:0-5712 GCA_031365595.1 Chloroflexota bacterium
GGATCCGGCGGCATCTCGATCGCCAGGCCCATGAGCGCGCCGAGCTGCGTGCCCGGGGCGGGCTTCGGGACGGGGCGTCGATCCGCTATCTCGGCGAGCTCCACCGGCTGCGGATCGGCCGCGCGGGTGCCGGCCGTCGCTCGACGGTCGGGCGGGTCGTGACCCTCGCCGGCCCGGAGCTCCATCTCGGCCTGCTCGAGCGCGACACCGACCGCCCGGACCGCGTGCTGGAATCGTGGTTCAAGGATCAAGCCCGGTTCGCGATCGACAGCACGATGGCCGACCACGCCGCGGCCCTCGGCGTGACGCCCAGCGCGGTGGCGATCCGCGACCCGCGCTCGCGCTGGGGGAGTGCCTCGCGCCAGGGCCGGTTGATGTTCAGCTGGCGGCTCGTGCTCGCCCCCGCCGAGGCGCTCGAGACGGTCGTGATCCACGAGCTGGCCCATCTCCGCGTATTCGGTCACGGCCCGCGTTTCTGGGCGGTCGTCGCGTCACGCCGACCCGATCATTTGACCTGGCGGCGCTGGCTCAGGACCCACTCGCTCGAGCTCCACGGAGCGCTGTCCACGTCGCCGAGCGCCGACCCGGCAACCCTCGAGTCGTCAGCCGGCTGACCGGTCGCCCAGGGCCTCGAGGATGGCCGCCGCGACGGCCGTCGGCCCGAGCCCGACGACGTCGATGACCTGGTGCGCCACCTCCCGATAGGCGGGCTCGCGGGCCGCGACGCGGGCCGCGACCCACGCCGGATCGAGGGCATCCGCCCGGCGGCCGGCACCCGATCCCACCCGCTTGAGCAGGGTCGCGGGGTCCGCCCGGAGCCAGACCACATGACCGGCCGCGGCCAGCCCAGCGCGCTCCTCGGGCGCGTCCACGACCGCCCCCGCGACCGCGATGATCGCCGACCCGGGCCGCGCAACCGCCGCTCGGAACGCCGCCGTCTCCGCAGCATGCAGGGCGTCCTCCCCATCCTCGGCGTCGATCGCCGCCGGCTCGCGCCCGGTCAGCTCCCGGACCAGCGCGTCGTTGTCGAGGAACGGCCAGCCGGTCCGGAGAGCCAGCTCACGCCCGACGGTCGTCTTGCCGGAGCCCATCAGCCCGACGAGCAGGATCCGATCGCGTGGGCGCTGCATCGGCCCATCATGACCGAGGGTCACACGGCCCGGGTGGATGGGGACCGCCGGCCCTTCCGGCCGCCTGCGCTCCGGATCACGCTGAACGTGCTCGCCGCCGTCGGCCCCATCGCGTCCGGCCGACGGGAGGCCGGGTTCATACGCGACGTCTGGAGACGGCAATGACTGCACGGTCCGAGACCAAGCCCACCCGCACCACCCTGCCCGACACGATGCGGGCCACCGTGTTCCGCGGACCCGGCGACATCGCCGTCGAAGAGGTTGCCCGACCGACCGCCGGTCCCGGCGAGGCGGTCATCCGGGTGACCCTGACCACGATCTGTGGGACGGACGTCCACATCGTCAAGGGCGAGTACCCGGTCCGGCCCGGGCTGATCATCGGCCACGAGCCGGTCGGGGTCATCGTGGATCTCGGAGCGGGCGTCACCGGTTACGAGCTCGGACAGCGCGTCCTTGTCGGCGCGATCACGCCGTGCGGCCAGTGCAACGCCTGCCTGTCGGGCTTCAAGAGCCAGTGCGGCCATGGCAGCGGCTACGAGGCCCTCGGCGGCTGGCGCTTCGGCAACACGATCAACGGCGCCCAGGCCGAGTACCTGCTCGTCCCGTCGGCCCAGGCCAACCTCGCCCTGATCCCGGACGACCTGACCGACGAGCAGGTCGTCCTGCTCGCCGACATCGCCTCGACGGGCTTCGCCGGCGCCGAGTCGGGCGGGGTCAAGATCGGCGACGCGGTCGTCGTCTTCGCCCAGGGCCCGATCGGGCTGTGTGCGACCGCCGGCGCCAAGTTGATGGGCGCATCCCTCGTCATCGGTGTCGACAGCGACCCGGTCCGGCTCGCGATGGCTCGCCGGATGGGCGCCGACGTGGCCCTCGACTTCACGACGGTCGACATCGTCGACGAGGTGAAGCGCCTCACCGGCGGCGGCGCCGACGTGACGATCGAGGCGCTCGGCACCCAGGGAACGTTCGAGAACGCGCTGCGCTGCCTGCGCCCCGGTGGCACGTTGTCGAGCCTCGGCGTGTACTCGGGCAAGCTCCAGATGCCGTACGACGCCTTCGCGGCGGGCCTCGGCGACCACCGCATCGTCACCTCGCTGTGCCCCGGCGGCAAGGAGCGGATGCGACGCCTGATCGGCATGGTCCAGTCCGGGCGGTTCGACCCGCTTCCGTTGATCACCCACCGGTTCGCCCTTGCCGACATCGGCGAGGCGTACGACCTGTTCGCGAACCGCCGCGACGGGGTCCTCAAGGTCGCGATCCGACCGTAGCCGGTCGCGATCATGGGCCCCACCCTGGGCCCTGGGACAGACGTCGCCCCGGAACGCACGTGCGCTCCGGGGCGATCTCGGTCGGGCTAGACGGTGATGACCACCGTGCCCCGGGCGTGGCCCTCGGCGACGTGCCCGATGGCCTCTGGGGTGCGCGGGAGCGAGTAGGTCGAGTCGATGACCGGGGTCACGCGCCCGCCCTCGGTCAGCTCCTTGAGCGCCACGAGGTCGTCGCGGTTCTGGGTCTTGACCGACGGAGCCGCCTGCTGGCGCACGATCATGGAGGCGAACACCGCCCGGATCGTGCGGCCGAGCTTGCCGCCGGAATGGCCGCCGCCGTTGGAGATGAGCGTGCCACTCGGCTTCAAGGCGCGCCGGACCCGGGCCATCGAGTGGTTGCCAACGTTGTCGAGGATCAGGTCGTAGCGCTGCCCGCCGGCCGTGAAGTCCTCGGCCGTGTAGTCGATGACGTGGTCGGCGCCGATCGAGCGGACGAGGTCGACGTTCTTCGTGCTGGTCACGCCGGTCACCTCGGCGCCGAGGGCCTTGGCGACCTGGACCGCGAACGTCCCGACGCCGCCCGACGCGCCGTTGATCAGGACCTTCTGACCGGCCTGGACCTTGCCGTCGTCGCGCAGGAGCTGGAGGGCGGTCGTGGCCGACACGCCGACGGCGGCCGCCTGCTCGAACGTCAGGTTGGCGGGCTTCGCGACGAACTGGCTCGCCGGTCCGTGGATGTACTCGGCGAACGCGCCGCTGCCCCAGCCGAAGACCTCGTCGCCCGGATGAAGCTCCGTGACCGCGCTGCCGACCTTCTCGACCGTTCCCGCGACGTCCGTCCCGGGAACCCGGTTCTTCGGCGTGCGCAGGCCGGTGGCGAAGCGCATGACGAACGGCGAGCCGGTCATGAGGATCCAGTCGCCGACGTGAATCGACGCCGCGTGGACCCGGACGAGGACCTCGTCGGCTCCGATCTCAGGCGTGGGGACGGTCCCGAGCGAGAGTGTCTCGGAGGAACCGTAGGAGTCCTGGACGATTGCCTGCATCTGGGTGGCCTCAGCGCTGCTTGTCACGTATCAGGCGTACGGTGTACGCTCTGTGTGTACGGCGTACGCTAATGCGTACGATGTACGCTGTCAACCCCCGAAAGATTCGCCCTCCCGCTCCGTCCGAGGATTGATGCCATGGCCACCCGCCCGATTCCGGGAACCGAGCCGCGTCGCCGCCTGACCCGCGAGCGAGTCCTCGAGGCCGCGCTCGCGTCGGCCGACGCGGAGGGCCTCGAAGCCCTGTCGATGCGCAAGCTCGCTGACGTGCTCGGGGTCGCCCCGATGGCGCTCTACCGTCACGTCGCGAACCGTGACGACCTCGTCGATGGGCTCATCGATCTCGTCTTTGCCGAGATCGACCGACCGGTCAGCGGTGCGGACTGGCGAATGGCGATGCGCCAGCGGGCGATCTCGCTGTACGGAGTCCTGTTGCGCCACCACTGGGCGATCGGGCTGATGGAGGCGCGGGTCAACCCCGGTCCGGCGAACCTGGGCCACCACGACGCGGTGATCGGCAACCTCCGGTCCGCTGGCTTCGACATGGCGATGATCGCCCACGCCTACTCGCTCCTGGACGGCTACATCTACGGCTTCGCGCTGACCAAGATGAACATCCCGTTCGTCACCCCGGACGAGGTCGAAGCCGTGACCCAGAGCATGCTCGAGCCGTTTCCGATGGGCGCTTACCCGAACCTCGTCGCATTCGTCGAGGGCCACGTCATGAAACCGGGCTATGACTTCGGCGACGAGTTCGAGTACGGCCTCGACCTGATTCTCGACGGCCTCGATCGGGCGCGCCGGCATGAGTGATGGGCCGGTGTCGGGGCCCCGACAGGTCAGTGGTAATCGCGCCAGTACGCTGCGGCCAGCGACGCGTACCACGGTTCGCCGCTGATCGCGGACAGGTCCCGGAGCTGCCACGTGTGGATCAGGTGGTACTTGGCGAAGCGCGTCCGATGGACGAGGTCGTAGTAGCTGATGCCGCCGGGGACGCGGAAGGTCGTGCCGAAGCTGCGGATCGTCCGGAGGCCGCCGCGCAGCAGGTCGCGGGCGGCGGGATCGCGGGTCAGACGCTCGTAGTCGTACAGCCCGAAGAGCGCGAAGTTGAACCCGTTGAGGACGTGGGTCGGGGTCGCCGAGGGGTACTCCTCGAGCCACAGGCGGTTGTTGAGTACGTACGCGACCCAAGGCTGCGTCACGCGACCCAGGCGGCGAAAGCTCATGGCCGTCTCACGGGCCCGATCGGCCCAGGCCTGGATGCCCGTCACCCGGTACAGGCGGACGAAGAGTGACAGGGCGAACCCCTGGCTGTAGGCCGAGTACCAGGGCGCCTTGATCTTCTCCGTGGAGTAGTCGTACAGGTAGGGGAACCAGCGGGCGCTACCGGACAACCGGCTCAGCGAGAGGAGCTTCTTTGCCCGCACCACCGCCCGGTCCAGATACGTCGGGTCACCGGTCCGGACGTAGCCATCGACGTAGCGGATCCCGTCGTTTCCCAGGTTTCCCGGCGAGTACACCCGCCGTCCGTCGACCACCCTGAATACGATCCCGTCGGCGTCGGAGCCGGCCGCAATCTTCAGGCTCAGGAGGGCACTGCCGTTCAATGGCAGGTCGGCCCAGGCCAGGGTCCGGATCGTCACCCAGGCGATGGCGAACGGCCGGGTCGTGAACGTGGGCAGCCGCCCCAGGGTCGCGCGATCGAGGATCTGAACGGGAGCGAACGCGCTTGCTGCTTCCGGGCTCGGCGCGAGCACTCGATCGGTACGCGCCAGTGATCCCCCCGGCATCACGAGCGCGACGAGCGCGACGCTGACCACTGCGCGCAGCAGGCCCGTCGCTCGCCCGTTCATCCGCCCCCCTCGTTGCCCCGATCACGACCCGGAACCACGATCCGCGATTCATCCGATTGTGCGCGGGTCGTCAACCGCGATCAAGCCTCGGCGACGGCCGGACATGACAGGAACAAGGGAGGTAGCCCGAGCCGGGGGAGATGGTGGAGATGAGGGGACTCGAACCCCTGACCCCTGCGATGCGAACGCAGTGCTCTTCCAACTGAGCTACATCCCCACGGCGTCGCGCGCAGGGCGCAAACGGTCCCGGAGTGTAGCACGCAACCTTCCTCGGACCCCTCGTCAGGCTACCCTCCGGCGGTGTCCATCGGTCTCGAGCTCGGCCTGATCGCGGCGCTCTGCTGGGGCTCGACCGACGTCTCGGCCGCGATCGCCGGGCGGCGTCTCGGGAGCCTTCGTGTCGCCGCCATCGTCC
>JANLYK010000451.1:0-9344 GCA_031365595.1 Chloroflexota bacterium
CCCTCGCCGACGCGGGCGTCGGGCTCGTCGAGGTGGACGCGGTCGCGGTGACCCACGGCCCAGGCCTCGCCGGCTCGCTCCTCGTCGGTATCAACTTCGCGAAGACCCTCGCCTGGGTCCACGACAAGCCGCTCGTCGGCGTGAATCACCTCGAGGGCCACCTGTACGCGGCCTGGCTGATCGATCCGGGCGATGACGATCGGGCGGCGCCGATCTTCCCGCTCGTTGCCCTGATCGTGTCGGGCGGCCATACGTTCCTCGTCGAGATGCGCGACCACCTGACCTATCGGCTCCTCGGCCAAACGGTGGACGACGCCGCCGGCGAGGCATTCGACAAGGTCGGTCGGCTGCTCGGTCTGCCGTATCCGGGGGGTCCCGAGGTCTCGCGCGCGGCCGACGCCGCGCAACGCCACGACGCCGCCTTTCCGCGGGCGTGGCTCGGCGACTCCTACGACTTCAGCTTCAGCGGCCTGAAGACGGCCGCCCGCCGGACGATCGACGAGGCGCGGGCCGACGAGGGTCTGCCGACGGGTATCGCCGCCGTGGCCGAACCGGAGGCGCGGCTGTCGGGGGCGGCGATCGCAGAGTTGTCGTGGGGCTTCCAGGATGCGGTCGTGGACGTTCTCGTCACGAAGACGATCCGGGCGGCCGAGGCAATCGGGGCACGCTCGATCGTGCTCGGTGGCGGGGTCGCGGCGAACGGCGCCCTGCGGACACGATTGGCGGGCGAGGCGGAGGCGCGCGGACTTCCGCTGATCGTGCCCCGTCCGGCGCTGTGCACCGACAACGGGGCGATGATCGGCGCAGCCGGCGCCCGCCGGTTCGCGGCCGGCGAGCGGGCGGACCTCGCTCTCGATGCCAGCCCGTCGCTGCCCCTGGCCCGGCGGTGAGCCGTCCGCCGGTCCGGGTCGACCCGGCCGCCGTGCGCCAGACCCTGAAGGACGCCGGCCTGCGGGCCCGCCATGCGCTCAGCCAGAACTTCCTCGCCGATCCGGACGTGCTCGAGGCGATCCTGCTCGAGGCCGATCCGGGCCCCGAACGACGGGTCCTCGAGATCGGGCCTGGGCTGGGCTTCCTGACGGCCGGCCTGCTCGAGGCTGGTGCGGAGGTCACGGCCGTCGAGCTCGATCAGGGTCTTGCGGCGTTTCTGCGCGACCGCTTCGCCGACCAGCTCGACGGCGGCCGGCTGCGGATGATCGACGGTGACGCGCTCGATCTCGACCTGACCACGGTCGTCCCGCCGCCGTACGACGTGGTTGCCAACCTGCCGTACCACATCACGAGCCCGATCCTGCACCGCCTGCTCGGCGAGATGCCCCGCCCGGAGCGGCTCGTGCTGATGGTCCAGCGCGAGGTCGCCGAGCGGATCGCGGCGCCGCCCGGCGGGATGAGCTACCTGAGCGTGTTCGTCCAGTACCACGCGAAGGTCCGGATCGCCTTCGAGGTCCCGCCCGAGGCGTTCGAGCCCGAGCCCGCGGTGCGCTCGGCGGTGATCGTCGTGGAGCCGTACCCGGCCGACGATCGGCTGCCGAGCCCGGACGCCGAGGACGCGCTCTGGCGCCTCGTCCAGGCCTCGTTCCGGGAGCGCCGCAAGATGCTCCACAACGTCCTGTCGCGGCAGCTCCCCGTCGAGCCGGCACGGGTCGCCGCCGCGCTCGCTGCCGCCGGGATCGCCCCGGATCGGCGGCCGCAGACGGTGGCGGTGGGGGAGTGGCTGGCGCTTCTCGAGGCGTTCGGCGAGATCGGTCCGGATCGGCGCGGCCGCCGGGTCGACGAGGAGCCGGAATCCGATCCCGAGCCCGAGGCGAGCGCGTGACCGCCGATCCCGCCCGCCAGGTCACGCCCGTCGTTCGTCTCGCCCCGGCCAAGCTGAACCTGACCCTTGCGGTCGTCGGGCGCCGACCCGACGGCTATCACGCGCTCCACTCGGTGATGGCCCCACTCGCGCTGGCCGATCGCCTGAGCCTGACCCCGGATCCGTCACCCGGCGCTTCCGACACGCTCCGGGTGGTCGGTTTCGACGCCGGACCGCTGGCCGACAATCTCGTCGTGCGCGCCCTCGAGGCGACTCGACGCGCGATCCGCGCCCACGCCGGCGACCCGCCGCCCGCCCTCGCGATCCGTCTCGACAAGCGGATTCCCGTTGCTGCGGGCCTGGCCGGCGGGAGCAGCGATGCCGCATCGGCGATCGACGGGGCGCTCGAGGCGTGGGCCGCCACCGACGTCCTGTCGCCGGCCGAACGCTCGGCCCTGGCGGCCTCGATCGGGAGCGATGTCCCGTTCTTCCTCGCCGGCGGGCCCGCCCTCGTCGAGGGCCGCGGCGAGCGGGTGACCCCGCTCCGAGGCCTCGAACTCGGCGCCGATGAGCAGGCGCCCGGCCTGCTCCTCGTGACGCCAGCGATCGCAGCCCACACCGCGAGCGTCTTTGCCGCCTGGTCCGATGGCGCGATGGGCCAGCCCGGCGTGGCCGCGAGGAGCTCGGAGCACTTCGCGGCGGAGTTCGGGTCGGGCTTGTCCGCGCGGCGCCTCCTCGAGCGGGCCGGCGTCCTCGCCGCCGCCAACGACCTCCTGCCGGCCGCAGCCGTCGTCGTCGACGGACTCGTCTCGTTCCGTCGCGCACTGACCCGGCTGCTCAATTGCCCGATCGGTCTGTCCGGCTCCGGCCCTACCCTCTGGGCGCTCTATCCTTCGCTCGACCAGGCCGATCTGGCCGCGGCCTCGGTCCGGGCAGCCGTCGAGACCGGGTTCATCCCGGCGCCCGGCGACGGACCCCCGTTCGTTGCCGCCACGACCTTCCTGATCAACCCACCGCCCCTCATCGAGCTCGACGACAGGAGACATCCATGACCCGCCAGGCGATCCAGACCAACGGCGCCCCGAGCGCGCTCGGCCCGTACAGCCAGGGCATCCGGAGCGGCGAGTTCGTCTTCTGTTCGGGCCAGCTCGGGCTCGATCCCACGACCGGCGCAATGGCCGACGGAGTCGAGGCCCAGGCGGAGCGCTGCCTGCGCAATCTGCTGTCCGTCCTGGACGCGGCGGGCCTGAGCTTCGACGACGTTGTCAAGACCACGATCTTCCTCGCCGACGTGAACGACTTCGCGGCGGTCAACGCGGTGTACACGACGTTCATGGCCGAGCCGCCGCCGGCCCGCTCGACGATCGGCGTCGGCGGGTTGCCGAAGGGCGCCCTGATCGAGATCGAAGCCATCGCCCGGCGCGCCTGAGCCTGCCGTCGTCGCGACGACGCGCGCCCGACGACATGACGAGCTGCCATCACTGGCGAACCATCCAGAACTGTGAGGTCTCGTGACGCGACCAACCGCGCAGCGGCGACCCCTGCGCGATCCGATGCACTCGCTCGCCGGCTGTGACCGGATCGTTGTCGTCGGCCGGACTGGATCGGGCAAGACAACGTTTGCTCGCGAGCTCGCGGCTGCCCTTCGAGTCCCGCACGTTGAGCTCGACTCGCTCTACTTCGGGCCGCAATTCAGCACCGCACCCGTGGCCGTCCTGCGCGAGCGGACGAGCGCTGCGATCGCGAGCGAGCGATGGGTGACCGACGGCAACAAGCGAGCGGTTCGCGACCTGGTGTGGCCGCGGGCGGACACGATCATCTGGCTCGACTACTCCCTTGGAGTCAGCCTGTGGAGGCTTGGCAAGCGAGCTCGCCGGCGGACGTCGGAGCTCACAGCCGAGGCGTCGAGGACCGGCCAGCGCGGCCGGCTGCCCAGGCAGCTTCTGGCTGCCGCAACAGGCGTCCTCACCGCGCTCCGATCGCACGCCGGCCAGCGCAGGGAATTCACGCGGCTGTTCTCCGAGCCGGCGAACGCTCATCTCGCCGTCGTGCGTCTCCGGTCGCCGCGTGCCGCTCGCGAGTGGCTGTCCCGCATCCTCGCGGAGCCCCTCTCGGGCGCCTAGGGGCAGGCGCGCCCACTCCGCGTTCGACCGCCGTGTAGTTTGACACCCCGAACCGGAGGCCCATACGATGCGCCATCCATTCATGACACCAACACCTCGACACGCGCCGGGCCCTGAACGCGTCGGGATTCCGCACTCCCCGACCCGCGCCCGCTCGCGTCGCCCCTCGTGAACCCCCCAAGTCCCGACGCGATCCCGCGCGTCACGGCCGTCGTCCTGGCGGCCGGCCTCGGCACGCGCATGAAGTCGCAGACGCCGAAGCTCCTCCACGAACTGGCCGGCCGGCCGATGGTCGCGTACGTGGTCGATGCCGGCCGGGAGGTCACGGGCCGTCGCCCGGTCGTCGTCACCAGCCCGGCCACCGCCGCCGTCCGTGATGCCCTCGGCGACACCGTCGACTACGCGCTCCAGGCCGAGCCGCGTGGCACCGGCGATGCAGTCGCCGCTGCCCTTGCTGCCCTGCCCGACGACATCGACGAGTTGCTCGTCCTGACCGGCGACGCGCCGCTCCTCGAGGCCTCGCTCCTCGCCGAACTCCTCGATGAGCGCCGCCTCGACCAGGCCGCGATCGCCCTCGTCGCGGTCGACGCGATCGATCCGGCCCAGCTCGGACGGGTCATCCGCGACGACGCGGGGACCGTCGAGCAGATCGTCGAGCGCAAGGACGCGACTGACGAGGAGATCGCGGTCAACGAGATCAACTCCGGGCTGTACGCGTTCGACGCAGCCTGGCTCCGCGGCCGGATCGGTTCGCTCAGCCCGTCGCCGAAGACCGGCGAGCTGTACCTGACCGAGCTCGTCGAGCTGGCGCGCGCCGACGGCCGGCTCGTCGTGGCGATGACGGTCGAGGACGACGGGCGCCTGACCGGGATCAACGACCGGGCCGAGCTCGCCCAGGCCGAGTGGGACCTCCGGACCCGGATCAACGGCGCCCACATGCGGGCTGGGGTCACGATGCGCGACCCGTCGACCGCCTACATCGATGCCGGAGTGACCCTCGCCGAGGACGTGACCCTCGAGCCGAACGTGATCCTGAAGGGCGCCACGACCGTCGGCGGCGGCACGACGATCGGTGCCGGCTCCCAGATCTTCGACAGCACGATCGGCGCCGGCTGCCTCGTGTGGGCCTCGATCGTCGAGCGCTCGGTCGTCGAAGACGGCGCGAAGATCGGCCCGATGAGCCATCTCCGACCGGGCTCGCACGTCGGGCCCGACGCGGAGGTCGGAAATTTCGCGGAGCTGAAGAACACCCGGCTCGGGCGGGCCGTGAAGCAGCACCACATGAGCTATCTCGGCGACGCGGAACTGGGTGACGAGACGAACGTCGGGGCGGGCACGATCACCGCCAACTACGACGGCCAGAACAAGCACCGGACCATGATCGGCAAGCGCGTCTTCCTCGGGGTCGACACGATGCTCCGCGCGCCCCTGACGATCGGCGACGACGCGAAGACCGGCGCCGGCGCCGTCGTCACCCGCGACGTGCCGGCCGGCAAGCTCGCGGTCGGGATGCCCGCCCGGATTCGCGAGCCGCGACCCGCCGAGCCCGCCGAGCCCGGCTCGTCCGCCGACGAAATGGGCACGACGCCTGACGAGCCCGCCCGATGATCGACATCCTGATCATCATCTTCCTGACCCTGCTCGAGGGCTTCTTCGTCGCCGCCGAGATCGCGCTGGTGTCGGTCCGCCGCAGTCGAATCGAGCAGCTGGTCGACGAGGGCAGCTCGGGCGCCCGACGCGTCCGTCGCCTCCTCGATGAGCCCGGCAAGTTCCTGGCCGTTTCGCAGCTTGGGCTGACCGTGATCGGCTTCTTCGCCTCGGCCTTCGCCGCGGTCAGCCTGGCCGATGGCCTGAAGAACGTGCTGATCGGCGCCGGAGTCGCGGAGGGCACGAGCGAGGGCCTGTCGCTGATCATCGTCACGGTCATCCTGGCCCTGTTCACGATCATCTTCGCGGAACTCGTGCCCAAGACCCTCGCCCTGTCGAACCCGGAGCGGTTCGCTCTGACCCTGTCGATCCCGGTGGACCTGCTCGCCCGGGCGCTGAGTCCCCTGATCAGGATCCTGACCGCGGTCACTCGGGGAATCGCGGGCATCTTCGGAGCGAGCGTCTCGAACGAGGCCCAGATCACCGCCGAGGAGCTCCGCCTGATCGTCGAGCGCGGCGGCGAGCAGGGGATCCTCGAGGCCGAGGAGGAGCAGATGATCAACTCGATCATCGAGCTCGGGTCGCGCCGCCTCCACGAGGTGATGATCCCGCGCATCGCGATCGTGGCCCTGGCCGCGTCAGCCACGCTCGACGAGGCGATCGACCTCGTCGTCGAGGAGGGCCACAGCCGGATCCCGGTCTACGAGGAGTCGATCGACGAGGTCGTCGGCATCCTCTACGCCAAGGACCTCCTGCCGATCCTGAAGTCGTCGTCCGGCCCGCGGCCGGCCCTCCGCTCACTGCTTCGGACACCGGTCTTCGTCCCCGAGTCGATGACGATCGACGACCTCCTCCACGAGTTCCAGCGGCGCAAGGTCCACATCGCGATCGTGCTCGACGAGTACGGCGGGACGGCCGGCCTGCTGACGATCGAGGACCTCCTCGAGGAGATCGTCGGCGAGATCCAGGACGAGTACGACACGGAGGAGCCGATGGTCGTCCGGCTCTCCGACGACGAGGCCCGGGTCGACGGCCGGGCCGATGTGGACGACCTGGCCGAGATCTTCGACACGGAGCTCGGGCTCGAGGATGCCGACGAGTACGACACGGTCGGCGGCCTCGTCTACCACCGGATCGGCGGCGTCCCGTCACCCGGCGACGTGGTCGAGGTCGACGGCCTGATCCTGACCGTCGAGACGATCGACGGCCGGCGGGTCGGCAAGGTCCTGGTCGCCCGGAAGCGTCCCGCCGAGGGCGACGACCCCCGTCCCGACGAGGACGGCGACCGCTGATGGCGGCTGCCTGCCGTTGACCACGGTTCGTCTGGAGATCAGTCAAGACACGATCGTCGTCCGGGTACCGGCACGGCAGTTCTCGACAACGCTCGCGAACGAGATCACGCTGCGTGGCCGGATCATCGTCGGTATCGGCGGCGTGGGAATCCATGGCATCGAGGCGGCCCGGGAGCGCGATCTCGTGACGAGCCCGGCGTTCGAGGCGACGAATTTCGACCCGATTCTCGCGGAGGCCCTGACGCGCTGGGCGATCGCCGCCGCACTGAAGCGCTCCGGGATCGGCTGGCGACACAGATTCGCGCGCCCTGACCTCGAGATCGACTGGCCCGCGTGGGGGTCGGTTCCCGCCCATCGGCGCCAGGCGTTCGTCGAAAGCTGGCGGGGATTCCGATTCACGGTCAACGGCCGGCCGGCGATCCGCCCACGCGTCGACCTGCCGTTCCTTCGCGGGGCCTTCGGGACGAGGGTCGATCCCGGACCTTGAGATCGGGCCCGCGACCACAGCCGTCCGAGCCAGCGAGGCGGCGCGCGGCATGACCGCGAACCCGCCCCGGACCGCGAGGATTGCAGTTGTCTCAGGGACAACATGTGAGGGCCGGAAGCGGCGTAGACCCCTCAAACGGGGCACTCCGGCGTCCCAGGTTGTCGCCGGGACAACATCCGTCGCCCGAGCGGGTCGTCGGCCGCCACTTGTTGCCCTCCGGACAACATCGTCGGCATGGCCGCGCTATCGGTTGCCGCGGTCGGTCGGCCGGCCCGCCGGCACACGCCCCCCGGTTGGATCAGGCGGCGATCACCGAGACGATGATCTCCTCGAGGCGGGCGCGGGCCTCGGGGTCGACGACGCCGGCCGCGTCCAGCTCGGCTAGGGCCTCGTCGCGCCGCCGCCGCGCCTCGGTTCGGGTGAAGTCACGGGCGCCGGTTCGCTCGAGGATCGCGATGACCTCGTCCACCTCGTCGGCCGTCGGGCCGCCGTTGCCGTACAGGGCGGTCAGCCGCGCCCGGTCGTCGGGTCCGGCGTGCTCGAACGCGTAGATCACCGGCAGCGTCTTCTTCCGCCGGGCGATGTCCGAGGGCTTCTTGCCGGTTGCCTGCTCGGCGCCCCAGATCCCCAGCAGGTCGTCGTTGAGCTGGAAGGCGAGCCCGAGGGCCCAGCCGAAGCCGCGGTACCGGGCGATCACCTCGTCGTCGTCTGAGGCGAGGAGCGCGCCGGCCTCGATCGAGGCCGCGATCAGGGCCGCCGTCTTGCGTCCGATCATGTCGAAGTAGAGGTCGACCGACATCAGCCCGTCTGACTCGGACGTCGCGATGTCGATGTACTGGCCCTCGCACAGGGCCACGCAGGTCTCGTCGTAGAGGCGCATCAGGCGGAGGACCTTGGCGTCCGAGAATCCGAGGTCCGACAGGCGATGGAGGGCCATCCGGCTGAGGCTGAAGAGCATGTCGCCGGTGTTGATGGCCTGGGCGACGCCGTGCAGCGCCCAGACCGTCGGCCGGTGGCGGCGTTCGCGATCGCCGTCCTCGATGTCGTCGTGGACGAGGCTGAAATTGTGGCCGAGCTCCACCGCAGCCGCGCCTGGCAGGGCGGGCCGGTAGTCGCCCGCGATCGAGGCGTAGGCGAGGAGCCCGAGGAGCGGCCGCATCCGCTTGCCGGCCGACGCGCCCGAGCCATCGAGGCCGAGGTGGTAGCGGACCATCTCGTAGACGCCGACGGTCGAGGGGTCCCGATCGCGGACGATCCGGAGGATCTCGGCCTCCGTGTCGGCGATCATGGCGGCGGCGTCGAGGACCGGCTGGGCGGTGGTCATCGCGGGCATGGTAGCCGGATTCGGACAATCATGCTAGCCGCAAGTAGCCTGTTGCGCGGTGAAGGGTCGCGGGTGACGCGGCGGAGCCAGACAGGCGCGGCCAGACAGGCGCGGCCAGACGGCGCGGCCAGACAGGCGCGGCCAGACAGGCGGCCAGACAGGCGCGGCCAGGTTCCTGTCAGATGAATCTCAGGGGGTCGCAAGGCAACGGTCTCCATTGGTGCGGCTCGTCGTCTGAGCGTGGGGCGCGCCGGAGTTCTTGTCAGGCGGACACCACGCGGTCGGTTGACAAGAACCCGCTGCCCAACGTGCGGCTGAGATTCATTTGACAAGTTCGACGCCCGGATCGGCGTCGAGGCGGCCGGGTCGGCGTCGAGGCGCCCGGATCGGGCACTGGCGCACGGGTCGGGTCGGGGCTCGAGCGCCCGGATCGGGCACGGGCGACGCAATCCGGAGCGGTGCGGCGGGCAGGGAAGGGCGCCGGTTCGGGGGACGCAACCGCACCGGCGCCTGACGGGGGTACGCGCGCCGCCGGACCTTGGATGACTCGATCCGGCGCGAGACTCGCGACGGCCCCTGACGCGCCGAGGTGCTACGTTTCGGTCGTGCCGATCCCGCGCCGATACTCGACCGATGCGATCGTCCTCTCGCGGTTCGACTACGGCGAGGCGGACCG
>JANLYK010000526.1:0-1588 GCA_031365595.1 Chloroflexota bacterium
TACGGGCGGCGGATCGAGTCGAGCTCGGCGGCGGTCAGGATCGTGGTGTCGGGGACGAGCTCCGGCGATCGGTCGGGGATGCGGGCGGCCATGACGGGATCGTCACACGGCCGGATTCCAATGCCCTCGGTGTTCCATCAGGCGAACCGGCGTTGCGTATCGCGCGACAGCCCCAAGCAGGGGGCGGCTCAGACGAGCGAGACCTTCTCCCGCCAGCGCGGGATCTTCGTCGTGAAGCCGAGCGCCTGGACCTTCGGCTCGATCGCGATCTGGGCTTCTGGATCGCCGTGGACGAGGAAGACGGTCTTCGGGAAACCGGCAGCGCCCGGGGACTTGCCCTCAGCGAAGTGGCCAAGCCAGTCGAGCAGCTCGGATTCGTCGGCGTGGGCGCTGAAGCCGCTGATCGAGCGGATCTGGCAGCGGACGTCGCGCGGCTGACCGTCCAACTTCACGACCTTCGCGCCGGCCTGAAGGTGCGAGCCGAGCGTGCCCTCCCCCTGGTAGCCGACGAACAGGATCGTGGCGCTCGGGTCGCCGATCAGGTTTCGCAGGTGGCCGAGCACCCGCCCCCCGGTCAGCATCCCGTTCGAGGCCACGATCATGTACGGCCGCGGCGCCCGCTCGATCGCCTGCGAGTCGTGGACGTCGTTCGTGACGGTCTGGTTCGGGTAGTCGAGCGGGGTGTCACCGTGCTGGAGCAGCGCCTGGGCCTGTTCGTCGAAGTACTCGGCGTGACGCCGGTAGATGTCGGACGCCTTCGAGGCCATGGGCGAGTCGAGGTAGAGCGGCAGCTCGGGGATCTTCTTCTGCTCCAGGAGCCGGTCGAGCTGGTAGACGATCTCCTGGGTCCGGCCGATCGCGAACGACGGGACGAGGAGGACGCCACCGGCGTCGGACACCATCTGGACGGTCTCGGCCAGGATCCGGATCGCCTCGGCCTCCGGCTCGTGCTCGCGACCGCCGTAGGTCGACTCGACGAGGAGGTAGTCCGTGTCGCGCAGGATCGCCGGGTCGCGGATGATCGGCGTCCCGGGTCGGCCGAGATCGCCCGAGAACACGATCGTCGTCTCGCGCTCGGGTCCGGCGTTCGGACCGTCCGACGAGCCGTCACCGGCCTCGATCCGGAGGCGGATGATCGCCGAACCGAGGATGTGGCCGGCGTCGAGGTAGGTCGCATGGACGCCGGGCGCGACCTCGCGCTCCTGCCCGTACTCGATCGTGTCGAAGTGCTCGATGGCGGCCTTCGCCTCATCGGCGGTGTAGAGCGGCTCGTCGAGGTCGATCGTGATCTCCGGCGGCTGGCCGCGCAGGTCCGCTTCCATGTCGATGGGCGCGGCGGCAGTGGCTTCGGGAACCTCCTCGGACACAGCGGCCGAGGTGATCGTCGCCGCGTCGGGCGCGGTCGAACCACCCGCCCCGGACGGCGCAGGCGGATCGCCCCGGCGCGCCTCGGGCGGCAGCGCCGAGATGCGACCCTCCGCCAGGTCGAGCGCCGCCTGGTACGCGTCCCGCTCCTTGCGATCGTCGGCCTCGACCTTGTCGGGGTGCTTCTTCTCCCAGCGGGCCTCGCGCTTCGCGAACTCCAGCT
>JANLYK010000539.1:0-7502 GCA_031365595.1 Chloroflexota bacterium
CTGACGAGGCGAGGCCGGGTTGCGCGGATCCTGCGGGCCGATGATCCCGTAGCGCTCCATCTCATCCATCACCCGGCTGGCCCGGGCGAACCCGAGCTTGAGCTTCGTCTGGAGCATGGACGTGCTCGCCCGCTGCAAGCCGGTCACGAGCTCGGCCGCCTGGATGGTCATCTCGTCCACGCCATACTTGCGCAACCAGCCGAACTGGCCGCCGTCGCCGCCTCCGGTGGCATCCTCGGGGTCGCCGTAGGCCAGGATGTCCTCGTCGTAGAACGTCCGGCCGCCGGTCTGGGCGTGCCAGTGCTTCGTGACCTCGCCCACCTCCCGGTCACCGACGAAGACGCCCTGCATCCGGACGGGCCGCGGCAGGTCGACGGGCTGGTAGAGCATGTCGCCGCGACCGATCAGGTCCTCGGCCCCGGGCGCGTCAAGGACCGTCCGGGAGTCGACCATCGACGCCATCGCGAAGGCGATCCGCGACGGCACGTTGGCCTTGATCAGGCCGGTGACCACGTTGACCGACGGCCGCTGCGTCGCGAGGACGAGGTGGATTCCGACGGCCCGGGCCTTCTGGGCGATCTTGACGATCGGATCCTCGACCTTGCGGCCCTCGCGCATGATCAGGTCGGCGAGCTCGTCGATGATCAGGACGATGTACGGCATCCGTTCCTCGTCGCCGTCCTCGGCCACGATCTCGGGCCGTGCGTTGTAGGCGGCGATGTTCCGGACGCTGTGGCCGGCCAGGATCTTGTAGCGCTCCTCCATCTCGCGGACCGCCCAGTTCAGGACGGCCTTCGCCTCGTTCGGCTCGACGATCACATGCTGGAGGAGGTGCGGCAGCCCGTCGTACGGTGCGAGCTCGACGCGCTTGAGGTCGACGAGAATCATCCGGACGTCGTCGGGCCGGGCGCGCATCAGGATGCTCGTGATCAGGGCGTTGACACAGACGCTCTTGCCCGAGCCGGTGGCGCCGGCCACGAGCAGGTGGGGCATCTTGGCGAGATCGACCGCGTAGGGCATGCCCGACACGTCACGGCCGAGGGCGAAGGTCAACGGGCTCGTTGCGTCGAGCATCTTGCTTTCCTCGACGAGCGGCCGGAAGCCGACGATCTCGCTGACCGAATTCGGGATCTCGATCCCCACCCGGTCCTTGCCCGGGATCGGGGCCTCGATCCGGATCGAGCGCGCCTTGAGAGCCATCGCGAGGTCGTCGGCAACGGCCTCGATCCGGGCGACCTTGACGTGGTGCTGGGGCTTGACCTCGTACTGGGTCACGACCGGCCCGGAGTTGACGGCCACGACCTCGGCCGGGATCGCGAAGCTCAGCAGCTTCTCCTCGATCCGGCGGCTGTTCGACTCGTGGTCGATACCCGCCCCAACGCGGGCCGGCGGTCGGGGGTCGAGGAGCTCGATCGGGGGCAGGGTCCAGTCGATGGCCTGGAGCGACTCGAGGGCCGTCGCGGTCACCGTGGCGACTGCGCCGGACTCCTGGCCGATGCCCCGCGTCCGGCGGCTCGCGACCCCGTCGCCGATGCCGGTCCAGACCGTCTGGCTCATCGGCGGCGGACCACCACCGATCGCCGGCTGGTCGAGGATGCTGACCGTCGCCGGGCCACTTGCGCCCGGTCCGACGGGCTCCAGCTTCGACGGTGCGATGGGCTTTTGCGCGGGCGTTCGCGCGGGTGCTGCCTCCTCGCGCCTGAAGGATGCCGCTGCGGTCGCGCGGAGCCAATGGCTGACCGAGCCGAGGGCTCGGAATACCGGCCGGAGGAGCTCCTTGAACTGGAGGTTGAAGGCGATCATCAGTCCCACCGCAAAGATTGCGGCGCACACGACGAACGCGCCGGGACTCGTCAGGAGCGGCTCGAGGAGGCCCGCGAGGAACCGACCGATCCGGCCGCCGCCGCGCTCGTCGCCGAGCAAGTTCAGGTGGAGGACCTCGAACGCGCCGAGGAACCCGATGAAGGAGATCGCGACACCGGCGATCGTCGAGCCCCAGCCGGAATTGGCGCGCCGGCCCGGCCCGACCTCGAGGTACGTGCCGGCGCCCAGGAGGAGGAACGGCAGCAGCCAGCGACCCGTCTCGAACCACGGCGCGATCGAATCACGCCACCAGTCGGTGAGCGCGCCCTGGCCGGGCAGGGCGAGGGCGATCAGGGTCACCGCCCCGAGGACGAGGAAGATGATCCCGAGAATCGAACGGGCGACCTCCGGCCCGACCGACGGGAGCGGGAATGCGGGCAGCTTCGGGCCCGCGCTGGACCTGCGCCGCGTGCCCGCGCGGCGCGCCGGCGTCCGTCGCTTCTGGGCCACCCTAGACCTCGACCACGACCGGGAAGACCATCGGCCGGCGCTTCGTCTGCTCGTACAGGAAGCGCGACACCCCGTCCTTGATCTGGCTTTTCAGCAGGGCGATCTCGCTGATGTGGTTGCCCGGGTTGGCGATCGACTTCAGGATCCGCTCGATCGCCTCGTCCATCATCGGGTCCTTCTCGTTCTGGTGAACGAAGCCGCGGGTGATGATCTCGGGCCGGCCGACCACATTGCCGGTCTGCTTGTCGATCGTGACGACGACCATGAACATCCCGTCGTTGGCGAGCGACTTGCGATCGCGCAGGACGACCTCGCCGACCTCGCCGACCGACAGGCCGTCGACGAAGACGTAGCCGGCCGGAACCGAGGTGCCGCGCCGGGCGACGCCGTCGGTGTCGATCTCGATCGGCTGGCCGTTCTCGATGATGAACACGTTCTCCGGGGCGACGCCGGTCTCGATCGCGAGGCGCCCATGCTGGACCTGCATCCGGAACTCACCATGCATCGGGATGAAGTACTTGGGCTTGGTCAGCCCGAGCATGAGCTTCAGCTCTTCCTGGCTGGCGTGGCCCGACACGTGGGCCCGCTTGATCGTGTGGTAGAAGACGTTCGCACCGGCCTTGAACAGGTTGTCGATCGTCCGGCTGACGTATTCCTCGTTGCCCGGGATCGGGCTGGCGCTGACGATCACGGTGTCGCCCGCCTGGATCTCGACGAAGCGATGATCGCGATTGGCCATCCGGGCGAGTCCGGCCATCGGCTCGCCCTGGGCACCGGTGGTGCAGATGACGAGCTGGTCGTCCGGGACGTCCTTGAGCTTGTCCTTGGCCACGATCATCGACGGGTCGTAGCTCAGGTAGCCAAGGTCCGTCGCGATCCGGAAATTCTGCTCCATCGAGCGGCCGATGACGACCGTCTTGCGCTTGAACGAGGCAGCGGCGTCGAGAACCTGCTGGACGCGCGCGATGTTGCTCGCGAAGGTCGCGACGATGACCCGGCCCTCGAGCGGCTCCATGATCTCGCGGAACGCCTCACCGACGGTCCGCTCCGACGGCGTGTAGCCGGGGTTCTCGGCGCGGGTCGAGTCGGACAGGAGGCACACGACGCCCTCCGCGCCGAGCTTGGCGAGGATCGCGAAGTCGGACAACTTGCCGTCGACCGGGGTGTGGTCGAACTTGAAGTCGCCGGTGTGGACGACGACCCCGGCCGGGGTCCGCAGGGCGATCCCCATGGCATCGGGAATCGAGTGGCCGATCCGGAACGCGACAACGCCGAACGGCCCGATCTGGACCTCGTCGCCGGGCTCGAGGGCGAGGATCGGATTGTTGTGGAGCTTGTGCTCCTTGATCTTGTTGCCGAGGAGGCCGCGGGCGAGGGTCGAGGCGTAGACCGGGACGCCCGGGAACTCGGGCAGGACGTACGGCAGGGCGCCGACATGATCCTCGTGGGCGTGGGTGATCAGAAAGGCCTTGACCTTGGCCTTGTTCTCCTTGAGGTAGGTGATGTCGGGGATGACGAGATCGATCCCGAACATCTCCTCGTCGGGAAACATCAGGCCGCAGTCGATGACGACGATGTCGTCGCCGTACTCGAACACGTACATGTTCTTGCCGATCTCGCCGACGCCGCCGAGGGGAATGATCCGGAGGGAATGGTTTGCGGTTGACATGGTGGGTGGGCTCGTCCTTCGTGGGGAATGAATCAGAAGATGGTGATGTCGGCCGCGGGCGACGCACCGGCGAGGGCCGCCGCCGCGGCGGCGGAGGCGGGCGCGGGGTCAGGCGCCGCTGGCGTGGTGGCGGGCGCAGGCTCGGAAGCGGGTGCCGCTGGGGCGGTCGCGCGTCGGGCGCGGACATCAAGGAGGACCTGCGGGATCTTCGCCACGTCCTCGAAGCTCTGGCGCTCGACCTCGGCGCCACGCAGGGCGGCGGCCGGGTGATACATCGCGAAGATCGTCGCGTCCCGCGCTCCGCTCGCTGGATCGACTGCGCCGATCGTTCCGTGCGCCTGGCTGATCCGGGCGCCGGGCATGAACCGGCCCATCGAGTGCCGGCCAAGGGTGACGATCAGCGCGGGATCGAGGATCTCGAGCTGGCGCTTCAGGTACGGCGCACAGGCGGCGACCTCGTCGGGCTCCGGGTCGCGGTTGTCGGGCGGCCGGCACTTGACCACGTTCGTGATGAACACGTCCTCGCGCCGCCACTCGATCGAGCCGAGGAGCTTGACCAGGAGGTCGCCGGCCCGGCCGATGAACGGCCGGCCGAGGCGATCCTCGTTCGCCCCGGGTGCCTCGCCGACGAGGACCACCTCGGTGTCGGGGCTGCCCTCCCCCGGTACGGCGTTCGTTCGCCCTTGGGCGAGCCGGCAGCGCGTGCAGGTCCGAACCTCCGACGCGATGGCCTCGAGCGCCGCGCGGCGCTCGGCGTCGGTCACGCCGGGGCCCCGATCGCGGTCCCCTCCGCGCGGTACGGCGTCGCACCCCGGGCTGCGGCCGATCGGATCCAGCCGCGCTCGACGAGGGCCTCCGCGATCTGGACGGCGTTGGTCGCCGCGCCCTTGCGCAGGTTGTCGCTCACGACCCAGAAGGCGAGCCCTCGATCGCCGTCGATCGAGGGGTCCTGGCGGACGCGCCCGACGAAGATGTCGTCGGATCCGGCAGCCTCGGTCGCGAGCGGGTAGGTCGAGGTGGACGGGTCGTCCTGGACCACGACTCCGTCAATGGCTGCGAACAGCTCGCGGGCCCGGTCAGGGGTGATCGCGGCGCGGGTCTCCACGTGAACGGCCTCGGAGTGAGCGACGAAGACCGGCACCCGGACGGCCGTGCACGAGACGCGGAGCTCCGGGAGGTGGAGGATCTTGCGGCTCTCGCTGACGACCTTCCACTCCTCCTTCGTGTACCCGTTGGGCAGGAACACGTCGACCTGGGGCAGGGCGTTGAACGCGATCTGGTGGGGATAGACGCTGACGTCCTTGGCCTCGCCGGCGACATGGGCGCGAACCTGGCCCTCGAGCTCGCGGATCGCGGCGCCGCCGGTGCCGGACACGGCTTGGTAGGTATCGACGATCACCCGCTCGAGGCCGACCGCGTCGCGCAGGGCCATGAGCGGCGGGACGAGTTGCATGGTCGAGCAGTTCGGGTTGGCGATGATCCCGGGGTGGCCCTCGAGGTCGTCGGGGTTGACCTGGCTGACGACGAGCGGGATCGAGTCGTCCATGCGCCACGCCGACGAATTGTCGATGACGGTCGCCCCACGCGCGGCGGCGAGTGGGGCGAGGTCGCGCGACGGTCCCCCGCCGGCCGAGAACAGGGCGATGTCCACGCCCACGAACGCCTCGGCGGTCGCGAGCTGGACCTCGTGGTCGCGGCCCTCGATCGGGACCGTCCGACCGGCCGATCGCTCGGACGCGAGGAGGCGCAGCTCCCCGATCGGGAAGCCTCGCTCGAGAAGGACCTGGATCATCGTCCGCCCGACGACGCCAGTGGCGCCGACGACCGCGACGGTGAAGGATGGGCGTGTCATGACGGGCATGGCTCCGCTACTCACGGTCGCTGGCAGGGCACGCGGGGAGTATAGCAGCGGCCACGGGACGTTCCCCGGGCGGGTGAGAAGACGCGCCGATTTCTGGATCCTCGGGTCGGACGGTCCGTCGCGGGGTGTGCGTCGGGCGCGCCAAGCAGCGGCCGGCGGGCCGCTCGTTTGGCGCGTCGGGCGCGCCACCTCGCGACGGACGAGGTGATGCGACGCGTGTCCGGACCGCGGCGCGGCGCTCCTTCGGCGTTTGGCGCGTCGGACACGCGCCCGGGGACTGGCCTCTGGGAACCGAAGAGCCGGCCCGATGGACCGGCTCCTCGCGGTAGTTCGGAGGGATCGGGATCAGCTCCCGACCGGCTCCTTGGCCAGGTGACGCTGCATCGCCGCCTTGCGGGACAGGTTGACCCGGCCCTGGCGGTCGACTTCCATCACGACGACCATCACCTCGTCGCCGACGGACACGACGTCCTCGACGGTCGGGACGTGGTAATCGGCAAGCTCGCCGATCCGGACGAGGCCTTCCTTGCCCGGCAGGATCTCGACGAACGCGCCGAAGCCCATGATCCGGGTGACCTTGCCGAGGTACAGAGCGCCGACCTCGACTTCCTTGGTCAGGCTCTCGATCCACTGGATCGCCTTGCGGGCGTTGTCGCCGGAGACCGCGGCGATCTCGACGGTGCCGTCGTCCTCGACGTTGATCTCGGTCGACGTCTCTTCCTGGATCTTGCGGATCATCGATCCGCCCTTGCCGATGTTCTCGCGGATCTTCTCCGGGTTGATCTTGATCGTGGTGATGCGCGGCGCGAAGTCGCTCATCTCGCCACGGGCCTCGGGCATGACCTCGGTCATCTTGTCGAGGATCTCGAGCCGGGCCGCAAGGGCCTGCTTGAGGCCGTCACGGATGATCGCCTCGTTGATCCCCTGGACCTTGATGTCCATCTGGAGAGCGGTGATCCCGTCGCGGGTGCCGGTGACCTTGAAGTCCATGTCGCCGACCGAGTCCTCCTTGCCGAGGATGTCAGTCAGGACGACGAACCGGCCGTCGGGCTCGCTGATCAGGCCCATCGCCGCCCCGGCGACAGGAGCGCTGATCGGCACGCCGGCGTCCATCAGGGCGAGCGTCGAGCCGCAGGTCGACGCCATCGACGTCGAGCCGTTGGAGCTCATGCACTCGGACACGAGGCGGATGACATACGGGAAGTCGGCCGCGCTCGGGAGGACCGGGATGAGCGCCCGCTCGGCCAGGTTGCCGTGACCGATATCACGACGGCTCGGGCCACGCATCGGCTTGTTCTCGCCGGTGCTGTAGGGCGGGAAGTTGTAGTGGTGGATGTAGCGCTTCTCGGTCTTGGGGCTGATCGTGTCGATCCGCTGGACGTCCGAGGACGAACCAAGCGTCGCGATCGTCAGGACCTGTGTCTCGCCGCGGGTGAAGAGACCGGAACCGTGGGCGCGCGGCAGGATGCCGACATCGACGGAGATCTGGCGGAGCTCCGTGGTGCCCCGGCCGTCCATCCGGATGCCCTCGTCGAGGGCCAGGGTCCGGCACGTCTTCTTGTAGACGAGGCTCCACAGGTTCTTGCTGAGACGGGCCTTGCGGCGGGCCGACTCGAGCTTGGTCTTGGCCTCGTCCTTCGAGGAACGATTGGCCCGGAC
>JANLYK010000546.1:0-3995 GCA_031365595.1 Chloroflexota bacterium
GTCCGCGACCCCGGCGACACGATGCTGATGTACGGAACCACGATGTTCATCGTCGAGGTCGCCCGATCGTTCCGGCCCGAGGCCAGCCTGTGGAGCACGCAGGGCATGTTCGAGGGCACGTCGAGCTACGCCGCGGGCCTGTCCACATCGGGCGGCCTGACGGTCTGGCTGCGCGACATCGTCGGCCGGGACTTCGAGACGCTCATTGCCGAGGCGGCGGACACGCCCCCCGGCGCCGACGGCCTCGTCGTCCTGCCCTATTTCGGCGTGGCCCGCTCGCCGATCTTCGATCCCCAGGCCCGTGGCGCGATCTTCGGCCTCACGCTCAGCCACGGCCGCGGTCACCTGTACCGGGCCCTGCTCGAGGGAACTGCCTACGAGGTCCGCCACAACCTCGAGGTGATGGCGGTGGCCGGCGCGGGAGCCGATCGGCTGACGGCGGTCGGCGGCGGGACGAAGAGCGACCTGTGGACCCAGGTCGTGTCGGACGTCACCGGGCTGCCCCAGGTCGTGCCAGCCGTCACGATCGGAGCGAGCTACGGCGACGCGATGCTCGCCGGCGATGGCACCGGGCTGGCGTCTGACAGCCGCGCCTGGAACGCGCCGGCCGTCACGCTTCGACCGGACCCGGACGCTCGTGCCGGGTATGACGAGCTGTACCGGCTGTACCGCTTGCTCTACCCGGCGACGACCGACCTGGCCCACGCGATCGCTCGACTCCAGGAGGCTGTCCCGGACCGGGCCGGATAGGATAGATCTGTGGCTGACCTTCCCCCGACCGAGCGCCCGCCGTTCGTTGCCGCGCCCGGGCGTTATGAGGCGATGCCCTACCGCCGAGTGGGCCGGAGCGGCCTCGATCTGCCCGCGATCTCGCTCGGCCTGTGGCAGAACTTCGGCGAGGATCGGCCGCTGGCGGTTCAGCGGGCGATCATCCGGACCGCGTTCGACCGCGGAATCACCCACTTCGACCTCGCCAACAACTACGGCCCGCCGTTCGGCGCGGCAGAGGAGTCGTTCGGGCGCATCTTCGCGTCCGACCTGCGGCCGTATCGCGACGAACTCGTCATCAGCACGAAGGCCGGCTACGAGATGTGGTCGGGGCCGTACGGCAGTGGCGGTTCGCGCACCCACCTCCTCGCCAGCCTCGACCAGAGCCTGGCCCGGATGGGCCTCGACCACGTCGACATCTTCTACAGCCACCGGGTTGACCCCTCGACCCCGATGGAGGAGACGCTCGGTGCGCTCGACACCGCCGTCCGCTCGGGCAAGGCGCGCTACGCCGGCATCTCCTCCTACTCGGCGGAGCGAACTCGCGCAGCGGCGGCGATCCTCGCCGATCTCGGCACGCCGCTCCTGATCCATCAGCCGTCGTACTCGATGCTCAATCGCTGGATCGAGGGCGGCCTGCTCGACGTCCTCGGCGAGACCGGGGTCGGCTGTATCGCGTTCACGCCGTTGGCCCAGGGACTCCTCACCGACAAGTATCTCGGCGCGGTCCCGGCTGGCTCGCGGGTGACCGCCGACGGCTCGTTCGCCCGCGACTTCCTGAACGAGGCGAACCTGGCCAAGGTCCGGGCGCTCAACGAGATCGCCCGCAGGCGTGGCCAGTCGCTGGCCCAGATGGCGATCGCCTGGATCCTGCGCGACCCCCGGGTGACCTCGGCGGTGGTCGGCGCGAGTTCGGTCGAGCAGCTGGCCGACACGCTCGGGGCGCTGGATCGCCTCGAATTCGAGCCGGACGAGCTGGCCGAGATCGACCGCTACGCCACGGAGAGCGGCGTCAACCTGTGGACCGACTCGAGCGACGCCTGAACCATCCCCAACGGTCCCGGCTTGATCAGCGCTCGGTCGCGCCGCCGGCGCCCGAAGCCCGCCGTCGAGCCCGCAGGAACTCGACCCAGTCGCCGCCCGGGATCGGGCCGCCCATCGTGGCCGGATCGCCATGGAAGAGGTCACCCAGACCCGGGCCGCTGGCCCGTCGCGGACCTCCACCGCGCGTCGGACGTACTCGGAGCCGGCCTCGTCGCCGGGTCGATACGCCTCTAACTCGTCCAGCCGCTCGAGCAGCGCCGCATCGGGCAGCCGGTACAGCTCGACTCGATGATGACTGCGGGCCGGCGCTCGGCCCAGTCGACGAGGGCGGACCGGCGGGCCGGCGACAGGACGCCGCCGGTCGGGTATTGGTGAGCTGCGGTCACGAGGACGGCATCGGCCGCGGCAGCTTCGAGCAGGTCGACCCGCAGGCCTGCGTCGTCAACCGGGATCGCGACCCAGTCGAGGCCGGCCGTCTCGATCGTGGCGCGGTACTCCGGATCCGCCGGGTCTTCGACCGCGACGCGTCGTGCGCCGCGGTCCCGGAGCGCCCGCACGACCAGGCTCAAGCCCTGGGCAAAGCCCGAGCAGACGATGATGTCGGCGGGGTCGGCGGCCGTACCCCGGACGCGGTTGAGGTACGTCGCGAGGGCGGTCCGGAGCTCGGGCATGCCGCGCCCGCCGAGGTAGGTCAGGCGCTCGCTCGGTGCGCTCGCCAGGACATGGCGCATCGAGCGCAGCCGCGCCGCCCGCGGGAACTCCGACACGTCCGGCCGGCCCGAACGGAAGTCGTGCTCGAAGGTCGGCGGCTCGAGATCGACCCGGCGGTTGGGCGCTGGTCCGGCCGACCGGGCGACCCGGGTGGCGCCGCCCGGTCGACTGGCGAGGTACCCGCGGCCACGAGCTGCTCGTACGCCTCGACGACGATCCCGCGCGAGATGCGGAGCTGGGCGGCCAGGGCCCGGGTCGACGGGAGGCTCTCGGCCGGGGCCAGGCGGCCGTCCCGGATCGACGCCCGGAGGCTGCGCTCCAGCTGGTGATGAAGGGCCTCGGAGCGGTCGCGATCCAGCGAGACCAGCGGCTCCAGGGACGAACTGGTCTTGTGGTTCATCAGCGGACTGGACCTTCTCAAAGGACCGGTCGCGCGGCACGATACGTCCAGCTCCGCAGCCCCGCCCTGAACCCGACGTGAATCCGATGGATGCCCTGTTCGCCCTCAGCGCAATGCTCGTGGCGCTCTTTGGTCTCGCCGCCGCCAGCCTCACCTTCGGCGTCGACAGCCGCGACGGCTTCGGCGACGATCCCCAGCACACGACGATCGGCTGACCACGACCGACCAAGGAGCCCTGGATGACGACCTGGAACGACTTCGAAGCCGGCGCGCCCGAGCAGGCCGCCGCCGGTCGCGCCCTGCTCGAGCGGTCAGGGACCGGCGAGGGCCTGCTGGCCACCGTCCGCGGCGACAACCCGCCGCGCATCCACCCGGTCA
Organism: Chloroflexota bacterium; assembly: GCA_031365595.1. Taxonomy (GTDB): domain Bacteria; phylum Chloroflexota; class Limnocylindria; order Limnocylindrales; family CSP1-4; genus CF-46. The sequence goes on from JANLYK010000546.1 coordinate 3,302, forward strand.
ACGTCCGGATCGTCGACGGGCATCTGCTCACGTTCGTGATCGTCGGCTCGGCGAAAGCGGCCGATCTCGTGGCCGACGGCCGCTATGCCCTGCACGCCCATCAGGACCCGGCCGTTCCCCACGAGTTCCTGGTTCGCGGCCGAGCCAGCGCCGTCACGGACGCGGAGCAGCGTGCGACGGCGGCGGCCGAGTGGCCGTTCGAGGTCGACGCGGGCTACGCTCTGTACGAGCTGTCCATCGACCACGCCGTCGTCGGCGATCGACCGACGGCCGACGATTGGCCGCCGGTCTACACCTCGTGGCGGAGCGGGACGAGCGCCTGAGGCCCGGCGCGCCCAGCCCGGAGTACCCTTCCCGGGAGTGATCGATCCGACCTCTCTTCGACGTCGCCCCGTGGCCATCGATCGCTCGGCCGACCGGGTGGTGGCGGTGGCGTCGATCGCGCTCGCCGTCGCGTTCCTCGCCGCCGCGGCGCTCAGCCTGCTGCTCCCGGCGGCCGATCGGCGGGGCGCCTGGCTGCCCATTCATCTCGCCCTTGCCGGCGGCGCCACGACAGCGATCGCCGGGGTCATGCCGTTCTTCGCCGCGGCATTCGCGGCCGCGCCACCGATGGACGCCCGCCTGCGAGGCGCAGCTGTGGCGGCGGTGGCGAGCGGCGCCCTCGGCGTGTCCGCCGGGTTCGCCGGATTCGCCG
>JANLYK010000569.1:0-3755 GCA_031365595.1 Chloroflexota bacterium
AGTGACCTCATGGCCACTGAGCCCCGAACGACCAGTCAGACCCCCGCGCTCCCGCGCGATCGCCAGCTCGACATGTACCGGCGCGCCATGAAGACGCTGCCGGGCGGCACGAACTCGAACTTCCGGGCATGGGGCGAGGACACGGTCTACATCGATCGGGGCAAGGGCGGCCGGATCTGGGACCAGGACCAGAACGAGTACATCGACCTCCGGATGGGCTACGGCCCGGTGATCCTCGGCCACGGCGACGACCGGGTCGACGACTACGTCAACCAGCAGATGCGCAAGGGCGTCAGCTTCTCGCTCACGAGCGAGGACGAGGTCCGCGCCATGGAGCTCGTCAAGGAGCTCACCGGCTGGGTCGAGATGGCCCGGATGACGGTGTCCGGGACCGAGGCGACGATGCACGCGATGCGGATCGCCCGGGCCTACACGGGCCGCGACAAGATCGTGAAGTTCGAGGGCCAGTACCACGGCGTTCATGACTATGCCCTGATCAGCGTCGCGCCCGACGACATGTCCGAGCTCGGCGACGCCGACAAGCCGGTTCGTCTTGCCTGGGGCCGGGGCATCCCCGACGCCGTGGCCGACACGATCATCCCGGCTCGCTACAACGACCTGGACCTGCTCCGTCGCCTGTTCGAGGAGCACGGCCACGACATCGCCGCGGTCATCGTGGAGCCGGTCCTCGGCAATGCCCAGGGGATCATGCCTCAGGAGGGCTTCCACGCCGCGATGCGGGCGATGACCAAGGAGTTCGGCATTCTCCTGATCTTCGACGAGGTCAAGACCGGCTTCCGCTTCGCTCGTGGCGGCGCGGCCGAGTACTTCGGGATCACGCCCGACCTCGGGACGTTCGCCAAGGCGATGGGCAACGGCTACCCGGCGGCCGCGTTCGGCGGCTCGCGCGAGGTCATGAGCGTGCTGCCCGACAAGGTCAGCCACGGCGGCACGTACGCCGGCAACCGCGTCGCGGCTGCGGCCGCGGTCAAGACGCTCGAGATCATCCGCGACACGAATGCGCTCGAGACGATCCACGCGACGGGCCGCCGCGTCCAGGACGGTCTGAAGGAAGTCCTCAACCCGACCGGGATCCCATACCTGTTCACCGGCCATCCGTCGATGTTCGGGATCATGTTCACTGATGAAGTCCCGACCGAGTACCGCGACTGGGCCAAGTCCGACCACGAACTCTACGACGCGGTCGCCCTCGGGATGATGGCCCGCGGCGCGATGCCCGAGCCGGACAGCCGCGAGCCGTGGTTCATGTGCGAGGCGCACAGCCAGGGCGACACGGTCGACCAGGTCGTCACGATCTTCGAGGAATCACTCCACGCGGCGCTCGAGGGACGCGCCCATGGAGAGGTCGCCGAACCGGGCCACGGCGCCATGAGCCACCCGGGCGCCGGCTGACCGTCACGCCAACTTCGCCACCCAGGCAGCGTTCCGCCGGGGCACCCGGCATGAGCAACGAGGGACAACAGATCGATGGTCCTCGACGGTAACGCAGTCCGCTCGGTCGACCGAGCGGCGGCTCTCCTCCTCGCGCTCGGCGAATCCGCAGGCGAGGCGGGCGTCACCGAGCTCGCCCGGCGACTCGGTCTTCACAAGTCCACGGCGTCGCGGCTCCTTGCGACCCTCCAGAAGCGGGGCCTCGTCGAGCAGGACGGCGAGACCGGCAAGTACCGGCTCGTTCTCGTGATCATTCGCCTCGCCGAGCGCGCCGAGCGCACGCTCGACCTGCGCGGGATCGCGATGCCCGAGCTCGAGCGCCTCGCCCGCCTGACCCACGAGACGACCGGCCTCGGAATCCTCGACGGCGACGCGCTCCTGACCGTGGCCCAGGCCGACGGCCCGAACCTGATCGCGGTCGGCGATTGGACCGGGCGCGCGACGCCCCTCCACTGCGTCGCCTCGGGCAAGGTCCTTCTGTCGTCCGTCGCCGAGCGCGAGGTTCTCCGGATCGTCCGGCGCGGCCTCGTCAGCTACACGGAGCGGACGATCACCGAGCTGGAACCGCTGCTCGAGGAACTGGCCAGGATCCGGCGACGCGGCTACGCCACCGCCCTGGGCGAGTTCGAGATGGGCCTGAACGCGGTCTCGGCGCCGGTCCACGACGCGCGCGGCAACGTCATCGCCGCGGTCGACATCTGGGGCCCGGCCTTTCGCCTGACCCCGCGCCGGATCCCCGAGCTCGCCGCCCAGGCCCGCGAGGCCGCGGCCGCGATCTCCGTCCGGCTCGGTGGAACCGGGACCGCGACGGCGGCCCAGCCGACGCTGGCCCAGGCGTTGTCGAACTCCTCGATCGCCGCCAGCGAGCCGGCGCCGCTCGCGCCGTCGGCCGTTGCGGCGGGCAGCGTGGCCGAGCTCCCGACCGAGGTCGCCGCCGCGTCCTGAGGTTCGTCGGGGCCGCAGGGCCAATCTGCCGACTTGTCCAACGAATCTGACCCGGACATTTGCCGCAGCCGACTTGTCACGCGTCGCGTCAGGCGATCAGCTGTCAAGGGTCTCTCTGCCCGAGCCACGCTCAGTTCCGCCAGTCCCAAGGATCAGCACTGTGGCTAACGTCCGCCTGAGATTCGTTTGACTACACGCGGGCCGCATCCGATCGGGCACTTCCCCCCGGAGCGGTCCGTGGCTCCCCGCTACCATCGCCCCTGATGGACTTCACCAAGCCGCCGCTCAGCACCCTCGTCGATGTTCTCCAGACGAACGGCCTGCGGGTCCTGCTGATCGTCATCGTTGCGGTCATCGCCCTGCGGATCACGACCCTCCTTGTTCACGGCATCGTCAAGGCCCTGCTCGATCGCGAGGCGACCGAGGGCACGGCCCAGGAACTGTCGGCGATCGAGGTCCAGAAGCGGATGGACACCCTCGACGAGCTGATGTCGCGGGTCATCCGGGCCTTCGTCGTGATGATCGCGTTCATCATGATCCTCGGCGCCCTGGAGCTGGACATCGGTCCGGCAGTGGCCGGACTGGGCGTGGTCGGCATCGCCGTCGGCTTCGGTGCCCAGAGTCTCGTCCGCGACTACCTCAACGGGGCCCTGATCCTGATCGAGAACCAGTACAGCAAAGGCGACGTCGTGTCGATCGCCGGGGTCAGCGGCGCGGTCGAGGACTTCAGCCTCCGGCGCACCACCCTGCGCGACCTTGACGGGATCGTCCACACCGTGCCCAACGGCGAGATCAAGGTCGCGAGCAACCGGACCCGGACGTGGGCCCGGATCAACCAGAACGTCACCGTCGCCTTCGGGACTGACATCGACAAGGCGATCTCAGTGGTCGAGGAGCTCGGGCAGGCGATGGCCGCCGATCCGATCTGGAAGCGCCGAATCCTGGAGCCGCCGCGGGTCGAGCGGGTCGAGTCCATCGAGGAGCGCGGCGTCACCCTCAAGATCCTCGGCACGGTCCGGGCGTCGGAGCAGTGGGCGGCCGGTGGCGAGTTTCGTAAGCTCCTCCTCGAGGCGTTCGCCCGGCACGAGATCCGTCTGCCCCGCCCGCCGCAGGTCTTCGTCGCCCACTCCGAGGCGACGGAAGGCGTCCAGATCGGCCCGGCCCCGACCCAGGACGACCTCGCCGACGAGTAGCCTGATGCTTCTTCGTGTCGAACTGGGCCGATCGGTCATCGCGCTTGCCTTGTGCGTAGGTGTCCTGGCCGTCGGCTGTGCGATCCCCCCGCACGGCGTCGCGCGAACCGTGCCGTGGACCGTCGGGGACACCGGGCTGACGCTCGCACCGCCGGTCGGCCAGGC
>JANLYK010000570.1:0-4173 GCA_031365595.1 Chloroflexota bacterium
CTACCGGAACATCGACATCGACAGCTCGACCCTGGTCGACCTGTCGTTCGAGACGCGCGACGAGCAGCAGCACGAGAACTACGTCCGGGCAGCCGAGCTGACCGCGCTCATCCGCTCGCTCGAGACCGACGGGGTGACCGTCAGCGTCGGCGGCGAGATCGGCGAGGTCGGCAAGGAGAACTCGAACGAGGCGGAGCTCGTCGCCTACCTCGACGGCTTCAACCGCGAGCTCGGGACGCGAGCGCCGGGTGCGACCGGGATCAGCAAGGTCAGCGTCCAGACTGGCACATCGCACGGCGGCATCCCCATGGCCGATGGCACGGTCGCCGAGGTCAAGCTCGACTTCGAGGTCCTCCGCCGACTCGGCGAGGTCGCCCGGTCGTATGGGCTGGCCGGCGCCGTCCAGCACGGGGCGTCGACCTTGCCCGAGGCACTGTTCCATCGCTTCCCGGCGGTCGAGACGGCCGAGATCCACCTCGCGACCGGGTTCCAGAACACGCTCTACGAGCATCCCGCGTTCCCGGGCGAGCTCCATCGCGAGATCGAGCAGTGGTGCTACGCCAACGCGGCGGACGAGCGCAAGGCCGACCAGACCGACGCGCAGTTCGTGTACACGTCGCGCAAGAAAGCGATCGGGCCGTTCAAGCGCCAGCTCTGGGACCTCGCGACCAAGGACGAGATCCTCGCGGCCCAGCGGCGCAAGTTCGGGTTCCTGTTCACCGAGCTCGGCGTCAACGGGTCGCGCGAGATGGTCGAGCGCTACATCCGGCCGGTGGCGCAGATCACGCCGCCACCCGACGGGCTGCGCGAGGCGGCGGCCGGGGCGGCCGGATCGGGCGGCTGAACGAACTCAAGTGGTACGCCCGCGGTGACGGACCGCGATCCGCGTGACTGATCAAATCCGCACGTTGCGAGCGTGGCCCTGCGGCCCGAACGGGTCGAACGGTCGGAATTCGGGACGTGGCACGCTCGGATGGGGACCTCTTGCTCAGTCAAGCTGGTCAGGAGCGTCAAGGCTGGCGCCGCGTGCTGCGCAACCGCGTTGACGCGGCACCGCGCCGGTGCCATCCTCGGCCGCAGTCGCGGCGTCCTTGAGGGAGGAGCGTCGCGTGTCCCCGGCGTCCTCGCGTCCACCTCGAAGGTCAGACCGCACCGCGACGGTGCGAGCAGGAGGAGGAGATCGTGGCGGGATCGGTCCAGGATCAGTCAGACCGGGACGACGCGCACCTGCGCTCGCTCGGAATCAAGCCGGAGTTGAGGAGAACCCTCGGCTTCCTTTCGAACTTTGCGATCGCGTTCAGCTTCATCAGCGTCTCGACCGGCTCGTATGGCAACTTCGGGGTCGGCCTGAGCCAGGCCGGACCCGCGTTCTTCTGGTCGTGGCCGATCGTGATCATCGGCCAGTTCATCGTCGCCCTCGTGTTCGCCGAGCTGGCCAGCCACTTCCCGGTCGCGGGCTCGATCTACCAATGGTCCAAGCGGCTATCGCACCGGACGCTCGGCTGGTTCACCGGCTGGTTCTACTTCTGGGCCCAGATCGTGACGGTGACCGCGGTCGCGGTGATCGTCGGCTACGTGATCGATGGGATCCACGGCGGTCCCGTGGGTGAAGTCCCGTTCCTCGAATCGAAGGATCCGACCGGGATCACCTCGATGTTCACGTTCATCGCCCTTGGGACGCTGGTCATCACGACGCTGATCAATGCCTACGGCGTTCGTCTCCTGTCAATCCTCAACAACATCGGGGTCGCGACCGAGATCCTCGGGATGCTCGTCTTCGCCCTCGTCCTGTTGTTCTTCGCGAATCACAATTCGCCGTCGATCCTGCTCGACACCGCAGGAACGGAGGCCGCGACCGGCGGCAGCTATCTGCCGGCATTCGCCATCGGCATGTTCATGGCCTTGTTCGTGGTCTACGGCTTCGACACGGCGGGCACGTTCGGTGAGGAGACGATCGACGCCGGCCGTCAGGCGCCGCGCGGTGTCCTCTGGTCGGTCGCGATCTCGGGCATCATCGGGACCGTCTTCCTCCTCGCGATCATCCTCGCGATCCCCGACGTGCCCACCGCGATGGGTCAGTTCTTCCCGATCGCCGACACGATCACCTCCACCCTGACTGCCGAGATCGCAGCCGGGATCACGGTCGGTGAGGTGTACCTGTTCATCATCCTCATCTCGGTCCTCGTCTGCACCCTTGCGATCCAGGGCGCGGCGACCCGGATGATGTTCTCGATGAGCCGCGACCGGCACCTGCCGCTGGGCGCTGCCTGGAGCCGGGTCAACAGCACCTTCAAGACGCCGGCGAATGCCGCGATCGCGGTCGGCATCCTCGCCGCGATCCCGATCCTCGTGATCGGACCAGGTGGCGGCTTCTCGATCTCGATCGCCGCGACGGGCCTGATCTATCTCAGCTATCTGCTTTGCAACATCGGCGTCATGGCTGCCCGGATGAAGGGTTGGCCGCACACGCCCGCGTCCTTCAGCCTGGGTGGCTGGGGCAAGCTGGTGAACACGGTCGCCATCCTCTACGGCGGGTTGATGCTGATCAACATCGGCATCTGGCAGGACGAGGGCCTGTTCGGCAACTTCGGTGGCGCCGGACGGGCGATCACGAACCCGACGATCGACACCTTCTTCAAGCCGTTCGGGAACGTGATCGCGGGCATGCCCACCTGGCCGGTCTTCGAGACGCTCGTCGGCGTCCTGATCGTTACGGGCGCCATCTATTACGCGGTCTCGATCCGAGGCCGCGCCGCCGACACCGAGGCCGACCTCGCCACCGGCGAGGCCGTGATCGGCTAAGTCACGCAGCGACCATCGAGGCGGCGCGTCGGGGATCCGGCGCGCCGCCTCGTCATGTCGGAGGCTCGAGCGTGATGACCAGCGACGAACCACCGCTCCACGGTGAGCTGCGTGATCAGCTCGTGTCGGCAATGCAACGCGTCCCGGAGCTGGCCGGCGCCGAGCTGACCCTGACCGCGCTGAGTGGCGGGATCACGAACCGCAACTTCCTTGTGGTGGCCGCCCGGCGGACGGATCGCTGGGTCATCCGGCTTGCGGGCAACGACACCCATCTGCTCGGCATCAGCCGCGAGGTCGAGCACGCCGCGACGGTCGCCGCCGCGGGCGTGGGCGTCGGCCCCGAGGTCACCGCGTTCATCCGGCCCGAGGGCTACCTCGTGACCCGGTTCATCGTCGGGTCGCCCGTGTCCGACGAGGCCGTGCACCAGGTGGCGACCCTGCGCCGGGTCGGCGAGTCGCTCCGCCGGATCCACGACGGTCCGCCGATTCCTGGGCTCTTCATCCCGTTCCGGATCGTGGAGGCGTATCACGCCCTGGCGGCGGCCCGCGGCGTCCCGATCCCGGCCGAGTATTCCGTTGCGCTCGCGATCGCCCGCCGGATCGAGCTCGTCCTGCTCACGAATCCGCTCGAGATGCGGCCCTGCCACAACGACCTGCTCAACGCGAACTTCATCGACGACGGGACCCGGATCCGGATCGTGGACTGGGAGTACGCAGGCATGGGCGACCCGTTCTTCGACCTCGGCAATTTCTCGATCAACCACGGCCTGACACCCGATGAGGACGCCGAGGTCCTGCGCGCGTACGAGGGCGACGTCCGCCCGGACCGGCTCGCCCGCCTGACCCTGATGCGCACGATGTCGGACTTCCGCGAGGCGATGTGGGGCGTTCTCCAGCAGGGGATCAGCACCCTGGAGGTCGACTTCGTTGCCTACGCCGGCGAGCACTTCGAACGGCTTCTCGGCAACGCGTCCACGCCCGCGTTCGAGCGCGCTCTGCGGGAGGCCGCCGGCTGAGCGTCGCCGCCCCCGGTAGGCTTCGCGCATGAGCAATCGAGGTTCCGCGGCGCGTCAGGTCGGGCTGCTGGCGGTCGTCTTCATCGCGACGCTCGCGCTCCTGGCCGGCGGCAGGAGCCTTCTCGGGCGCGGGAGCGCGGGCGGTTCGGCATCCACTGGAGCGCCGGTGGCGAGCGCGGCCGGCCCCTCCGGTCCGGCAGGTTCGTCGGGGTCCACACCGACCACGAGCGGTTCGTCCGTCCGGCCGGGCGCGTCCGGCGACGAGGTCGTCGTGCTGACGGGCGCCGGCGACATCGCCGACTGCTCCGTGGCCGGCGCCAGCCAGACGTCGGACCTGCTCCTCGCCCAGGTCGGA
>JANLYK010000588.1:0-8496 GCA_031365595.1 Chloroflexota bacterium
TCGACTCGCTCATGCCGACCCGCCTGTGGCTCTACACGAACTATGACTGCAACCTGGCCTGCGACTACTGCTGCGTCGTCGCAGGACCAAGAGCCGATCCGCGCCGACTGTCCGATGAGCGAATCCGCTTGCTGGTCGATCAGGCGGTGAGCCACGGGATGGACGCCGTCTTCCTGACCGGGGGTGAACCGACCCTCCGGCCTGACCTGCCCGCACTCCTCGAGTACATCACGGATCGCCTGCCGGTGACGCTCCTGACGAATGCAATGCTCCTGCGCGGGTCACGTTGGGACGGCCTTCGGCCGCTGATCGCGGACGGTCGGCCGATCGCGTTCCAGGTCAGTCTCGATTCCGCCACGCCGGAGCGTCACGACGCCCATCGCGGAGCGGGCGCCCACGCTGGAGCGCTGCGTGGAATCCGGACCCTCATCGCCGCCGGCGCGCGTGTTCGGCTGGCCGCGTCCCTGCCCGAAGCGGCCCTGTCGGAGATCCCGGACCTGCACCGACTGGCGGAAGAGCTCGACATCGACCCGGACGACCGGATCTTCCGGCCGATCGCCCTGCGTGGCGCGGCGTCCGAGGGCGAGCCGATCCGGCAGCAGGACGTGGCTCCGGAGTTGACCTGCGACGCCCAGGGCTGGTTCTGGCATCCCTTGTCGAACGATGCCGACATGCGTCTGAGCACCCCGCTCGACGCGTCCATGGCCGTCGCGCTCGAGGCCGTCCGGACCCGACTCCAGGAGATCGTGTCGTCGGGATCGGCCCGCCTCGATCGATTCGTCTGCGGCTGACCTAGGTTCGGACATCAGGGAACTCAGCGATCGCATCGGCGTTCGTCAGACGGCGCAACCCGGTCCAGCGGCCTCGTGATCACGGCGGTTGGTCCTCCGCTGCCGACCCGGACCTTCGCGATCTCCGTCAAGCGGAAGTGGGCCCGGGTCGGCAGCAGGTCCGTCTCATGGAGGCGAATGATGAACACGGGCCGATCGCAGATCAAGGATGCGATCCGGGTCTCGCGGCTACCCCACCCTCCGTAGACGACGCTGGTGTCGTCGACGATCAGAACGTCGGGGCGGGCACCGAGCACGATCTGTGAGTGCCACAACGGCGTGGACACATCCCACTCTGTCAGGATCGCGGCATCCTGTGGCAGGACGCTCCACGCCCTCGCGACGAACGCCTCAGCTCCGACGTCGTCGCTCCGATCCGACGCGCCCCAATGGGCTCCGGTGAGGCCGGTGGCGAACGCGGCCGCTGCCAGCCCCACGGCCCAGCCGCCGGCCGGCAGGATGCGGTGGCGACGTCCGGCGCGAAGCGAGCGCGTGATCCTGTCGAGCTGGTCGGCGGCGACATCGAGGGCTGTCATCAGCCCGATGGCGAGGACCAGCCAGGCTGCGAGGAGATAGTGCTCCAATTGGAGATAGCTGGCCCACACATAGGCACTTCCGATCAGGATGGCACCGACCGTCAGCCCGAATGCCGGTCGGCGCCGTAGCAGGACGAGGAGACCGATCAGCCCGAGCGCCGGAATGACGAGGGTCGCTCGAGCCACGAGCAGCGACCACAGGGTCGGCAGGCTCCGGATCAGGTCGATCGGCCCGGCCGACGACAGGAAGTCGAACTGGCCCCGGAACTGCGCGCCGCTGACGAGCCACCAGACCGCGTCGAGCGTGACAGGACGGTTGTAGGCGAGAGCCGGCGCCCGCGAGGCCGCGATCGGGATGTACCCGTACACGGACAGCCCGACGAGCACCGCTGCGATTCCCGCGATCAGGACCGCTGGCCGGCGGGGGAGGTCTCGGCGACCGGTCCACAGAACGAACGCGACGACGCACGGGGCCACGAAGAGGGTCAGGAGATGGTTGCCCAGCGCCAGCCCAGTGAGCAGCCCGCCGAATACGAGGTCGCGCGGCCGGCGCCGATCCTCCCAGATCAGTGCCCGCTGGACAAGGAGCGCAACGAACAAGACGTGGAGCCCGTTCACCTCCGCGGCGGTCGCCGCCGCCCACATGGTCGTGACGGCTCCGACGCACAGCGCCGCCGCGACGGCGATGAGGGGCCGGATGCCGAGGCGGAGGCCGATCGCGACGATCACGGAGATCGTCAGCGCCACGGCCACCGCGGACAGGGCGTTCGCCCTGAACGCGACCGAACCAACGGGGATCAGCTGGCCAAGCCAGGCCGCGATGACATAGGTCGGGTAGCCGGTCGGGTGGGCGATCCCGAGCACGTGCGGAACCGTCTGCATCTCACCCCAGTCCCCGAATGCCATGCCCGGCAGGAGGGTTCGGAGATACACGGCGAATGCGATCAGGCCCGCCGCCGCCGGAGCATGTCGAGCCGGGCCCGTCACGCGACTGTCACGCGGCGCGGTCGGTCGTGGGCGATCATCGCCCCACGGCGGAAGCCGTGCCAGCGGTCGGTCCCGGCCGCCCGGCCGGTACATGGAGGCGAGTCGTGGACACGAGGACTGCTGCGGGCCGATCCGATGCGATCGTCGACGTGGCCAATGACGCCTGGTTCGGGCGGGCCATGGCGGCGCTCCGGATCTTCTTCGGCGTCGTCTACCTGCACAATGGCCTCGCCAAGATCCTGCCCGCCGTTCCGAATCTCTGGCCCGATACGCCGATCGGATTCGTCATCAACGCGACCGGCGGCCGGAGCGCACAGTCGATCCTCAACTTCGAAGTCATCACCCAGAATCATCCGATCGAACCGTACCGTTCCCTGATCGAGAATGTGGTGCTGCCGAACTTCGGGTTCTTCGGCTTCTCGGTCGGCGCCATCGAGACGCTGGTCGGGATCATGCTGATCGTGGGCCTTCTGACTCCGATTGCCGCTCTCGTCGCGGCCGGAATGGCGCTTCACCTCCAGTTCGCGACGCTCTGGAACGACAAATGGATCTACGAGTACTCGGTGGAATGGGTGCCGCTGCTGTGCCTCGCGGCGTTCCGTGCCGGCCGCTGGCACGGGCTGGACGCCCGGCTGGTCCGGACGCGTTCTCGTTGGATCGGATGACCGACCATCTCGAGCCGCTCCGGACGTTCGTCACCGGCGGCGCAGGGTTCATCGGCGGCGAGATCGTGGCGTCCCTCCTGGCCGATGGGGCCGCCGTGACGGTATTCGACGACCTGTCGACCGCCGAACCCGATTGGCGCTCTCGCTTCGACGACAACGGATCTCTCAGGTTCGTCCTCGGCGATGTCACGGACGCCGAGGCTCTTCGGCGGGCGCTGATCGGCCACGAGCGTGTCGTCCACCTGGCGTCCGGGACCGATATCGCCGGTGGACTCGATCACCCCGAGCGTGACTTCGCGAGCGGCGTCGTCGCCACCGAGATCGTGTGCGAGGCGATGCACGCCCAGGGCATCCGAGAGCTCTGGTTCGCGTCGTCCGGCGTCGTCTATGGCCGCGCGCCGCGGACGCCCACGGCCGAGGGGGATGGGCCGTTGTTCCCCGAATCCCACTACGCCGCAGCCAAGCTCGCCGGAGAGGCGCTGATCGCAGGCTTCGCGAACCTGTACGGCTGGACGGCGTACGCGTTCCGGTTCGGTAACACGGTCGGGCCGCGCACCAACCACGGGGTCGTCCACGACTTCGTCGTCAAGCTGTTGCGCGACCCGGGCCGCCTCGACATCCTCGGCGACGGCCGGCAAGCCAAGCCGTACATCGCCGTCGACGATCTCGTCAGTGGCATGCGCCGGGCCGTAGCCGCGGGCCCCGGCGCCCCGCTGACCATCCTGAATGTCGGAACCGAGGGACACCTCACCGTCGGCGACGTGGCCGCAATCGTGATCCAGGCTCTGGACCTTGATCCTGCCTCGGTCGAGCTGGCATTCGCGCCTGGCTCGCCGGACGGCGGCGGCTGGCCCGGCGACACGGCTCGCGTGGCCTTCGACACGAGCGCGATCCGATCTCGTGGCTGGCAACCCATGCTATCCGCGGCCGATGCCGTGCGGGCGACAGCCCTGGCGATCGCGGCCCGATACCGGGCAGGGGAGCGACCGCTCCTGACCGCATCGGAGCGCTGGGCGGGCTCGTCGGGGCGCACCGCTTCCGGGGCGCGGTGACGTCCGGTCACGCCACAGTGCAGCCGGTCCCGCCGACGCGCGGGCGCCACCTCGTGCGACGTCTCGCCACCGGACCGGCGTGGCTCGTGGGCATCGGCGGGACGCTTGCTGCCGGATGGGCCGCGAGCCTCCTGCTCGGGCGAGTCAACGGCCTGTCGGCTCCGCCGTATGACCTGGCCTTCTTCCAGCAGATCATCTGGAATGTCGGCACCAGCGGCCTGTGGATCTCGAGCTTCCACCAGGGCTCGTTCCTCGGGTTGCATTTCTCGCCGCTCCTCGTGGTCCCGGCCGTGCTCGAGCGGTTGGTCGGTTTCGATGTCCGCGTTCTGAACGTCATGCACGCGTTGGCGGTCGGTGGGCTCGTTCCGGCGAGCTTCCTGTTTCTCCGAGCACTCCTCCGACCCAGCCGCGCGGCAGCCGTGGTCGCGGCCGGGCTGGCGATCGCGATCCCCGTCTGGGGCACCACCCAGGACATCATCCGCTCCGACTTCCACCCCGAGACGATCGGTGTCGGACTGGCGCTCGTGGCCGGCTGGGCTGGGCTGACCGGACGGACCCGGATCCTGTGGGTCGCGGCCACGCTGGCCCTGCTGACCCGTGAGGACGTGTCCTACGCGGTGGCGATCATCGGGCTGGTCGTGGCTGTTCGCGGGGAGCGCGCCGTTCGTCGCCAGGGCCGGATCCTCGCAGCTGTCGCAATGGTCTGGGCGATCGTTGTCTTCGGGCTCCTCATGCCTGCCATTCGGGCTGGCGTCGCAACCGACACCGACAGCTACTACGCCTGGCTCGGTGGTGGTCTCGGGGTCCTTCTGGCGCCCATCAACCAGACGACGGCGCTCGTCGCCCACGTCGCTCGCCCGACGCCTTGGCTGGCTGTTGCCGGCATGATCATCGCCTTGCTCGGACTTCCGTTGCTGCGGCCGCGCTGGCTTGTCCTGGGCCTGCCGCCGTTGATGGCCGTGCTCCTGTCGGACAACTTCTTTCAGGCAAATCTCCGGCTCCAGTACGGGCTGATCCTCGTCGTTCCGCTCATCGTTGCCGCGGGATTCGGTGGTCGCCGCGCCCTTGCCATCGTGGAGCGACGCTTGCGACGATCGATCGTTCGCCGGCACCCGAGAGATCGCGAGGCCGGAGGACCGTCCGCGACGTGGGCCGGTGCCGTCCCGCGGTTCGCGCTGGCACTCGCGCTGACACTGGCGCTGGCGGCGCCAGCCGCGATCGGGGCGTTCGTCCAGGGTTCGCTGCCACCGTTCGACCACGGCGACCCTGCGTTCGCCTCCCGGCCCCCCGGATTTGATCGCCTCGGCCAGCTCGTCGCCGTCATTCCGGCACGAGGCGTGGTCGCCGCGGACGAGGGGCTCGTCGTCGCCCTCGCCGCCCGACCGGAGATCAGGCGCTTGCTCGTGACGTCCGTCGCGCCGGCCGATGCGTTCGTCGTCATCGACCGCCTGGGCTGGTTCCCGACGGCGCAGCTGGCCGCCAACCACAACCGGCTCCTGGCTGCGCTTGGCCCGAGCACCCGGCCCGTCCTCGCGGACGACGGCCGCTTCATCATCTGGGGCCCGCAACCGGGCGAGCCGACGCCATGACCCGGGCCTTCGCAGCGGTCGTGCCGGTCATCGACGAGCGGACCGCCATCGGCGGTGTTGTCCGTGGGCTTCGGGCGGCCGGGGCGTGCTGTGTCCTGGTCGTCGACGGCGGCTCGCGGGACGACACCCGGGCGGTCGCGACGGCAGCGGGCGCAATCGTGCTTGAGGAGGGCCGCCGTGGGTACGGGCGCGCCTGTCGCACGGGCGCCGATCTCGCACTCGACGCGCTTGCCACGGGCCACGTCCACGAACGGATCGCGTTCCTCGATGGGGACGGATCGTGCGATCCGGAGGACGTTCCGGGCCTGATCGACGCGCTGGACGACGCTGACGTCGCTCTCGGCCTTCGCTCGCCCCATCTCGTCCGGCCGGGCGCGATGCCGTGGCACGCTCGCCTGGGCAATCTGATGGTTGCCTCGATTCTGTCGGTCCGGAGCGGTCGGCCCGTGCACGACCTGGGGCCGTCCAAGGCCCTTCGACGATCGGCGCTCAGCCAGCTCCGCCTCGACGACGACCGATATGGCTGGACCACGCAGCTGGTCGCCCGGGCCCTCGTCGAGCCCACGATCCGGATCCGCGAGGTTCGGGTCGGATTCGGGAATCGCCGGGGAGGAACCAGCAAGGTCTCGGGCTCGTGGCCGGCGTCGCTGGCCGCCGGCCGGGCGATGCTCCGAATGGCATGGTCCGAGACAGCTCCACGGCCGCTCCTGTGCCTGATGGCGAAGGCGCCACGTGCGGGCAACGCCAAAACGCGTCTGGCCGCATCGATCGGAGTCGACCGCACGGCCGAGTTCTGGGAGGCCTGTCTGGCCGACGCGGCAGACGGCGCGCGGAACGCCGCAAGCTCGATCGGTGGCTCCCTGGTTGTGATGCTCCCCGATCTCGCCGACGCAGGCGAAGTCCTGAGGATCATCGGGCCGGGATGGACGCCCATCGTCCAGACTCGACCGGGCCTTGCCGCTGCCCTGATCGACGTATTCCTGGCCGCATTCGATCGTGGCGCCGATCGGGCCGTGGCACTCGCTGGCGACTCGCCTGGGCTCCCGCCTGCCCGGATCGCGCGCGTCCTTGTCGGCCTCGACTCGTCAGCGAATGGCGGCGCGCTCGGCCCGACCGAGGACGGCGGATACCATCTCGTCGCCCTGCGCTGGGGACGCGTCCCGCGCTGGCTCCCATCCGCGGTTCGCAGGCTTCTGCGACGTCGGGTCGAGCGACGGCTGCGGCGGGGATTCACTGACCACCGAATGGGTGGATCGAGCGCGTTCGATGCCACGCGGCGCAACCTGGAGTCGGCCGGCTGGCGGGTGTCGAGTGTCGAGATCTGGCCAGACGTTGACACGGTCGAGGACCTGGACACCCTGTCCACGGTTCTGAGCCGCGAAGAGCTTGATCCTCGATGGGGAAGCAGGACCCGCGATTGGCTCAGGAGCTACTGGTCAGTCACCGGTGCTTCGACCACCCTGGAACCTCCTCGGGATCGGCGTCGCCTGTGATCCAGCCCCGACGAGTGATCGGCGCGTCAGACAGGCCCGACCTCAGGCTGCGATCACCGAGACGATGATCTCCTCGAGGCGGGCGCGGGCCTCGGGGTCGACGACGCCCGCCGCGTCGAGCTCGGCGAGAGCCTCGTCGCGGTGGCGGCGGGCCTCGGCCCGGGTGAAGTCGTGGGCGCCGGTCCGCTCGAGGATCGCGATGATCTCCGAAACATCCTCGGCGGTCGGGCCGCCGTTGCCGTAGAGCGTCGTGAGGCGCTCGCGATCCTCGGGGCCGGCGTGCTCGAAGGCGTAGATCACCGGCAACGTCTTCTTGCGTCGCGCGATGTCCGTCGGCTCCTTGCCGGTTGCCTGCTCGGCGCCCCAGATGCCGAGGAGGTCGTCATTGAGCTGGAACGCGAGCCCGAGCGCCCAGCCGAAGCCGCGATATCGGGCGATCACCTCGTCGTCGTCGGAGGCGAGGAGCGCGCCGGCCTCGATCGAGGCGGCGATCAGGGCCGCGGTCTTGCGCCCGATCATGTCGAAGTACAGGTCGACCGACATCAGGTCGTCGTTCTCGCTCGTCGCGATGTCGATGTACTGGCCCTCGCACAGGGCGACGCAGGTCTGGTCGTACAGGCGCATCAGGCGCAGGACCTTGGCGTCGGAAAAGCCGAGGTCGGTCAGGCGATGGAGGGCCATCCGGCTGAGGCTGAAGAGCATGTCGCCGGTGTTGATCGCCTGGGCGACCCCGTGGACGGCCCAGACCGTGGGTCGGTGGCGGCGCTCGCGGTCGCCGTCCTCGATGTCGTCGTGGACGAGGCTGAAGTTGTGGCCGAGCTCGACCGCGGCCGCGCCGGGCAGGGCCGGCCGGTAGTCGCCGGCGATCGAGGCGTAGGCGAGGAGGCCGAGGAGGGGACGCATCCGCTTGCCAGCCGAGGCGCCCGATCCGTCAAGCCCGAGGTGGTAGCGGACCATGTCGTAGACGCCGGTGGTCGAGGGATCCCGGCCGCCGACGATCCGGAGAATCTCCTCTTCCGTGTCGGCGATCATCGCGGCGGCGTCGAGCACGGGCTGGGTCGTGGTCACGTCGCCATGGTAACGAAGTCCGGGCAATCATGCTAGTGGCAAGTAGCCTGTTGCGACGGATGATCGCGGCGTCCGGACTTGGCCAGATCACCATCCGCGGAATGTTGGGCGAGCTTGGCTGGCGCGGGCCTTGATCGCGGCGTCGATCCCACGCTCGGATGGCGGCTCTCGGCTGACCCGCACTCCCGGGATCGGCGTTGAACTGGACCACCGTTCCGACCATGAAATTCTGGCCAGGTCGCGCCGGTCGCGCCGGTCGCGCCCGGTCCCGCCAGC
>JANLYK010000593.1:0-2152 GCA_031365595.1 Chloroflexota bacterium
CCGGATCACGCCGGTCGTGGTCTCCTCGGTCCCGGCGAGGACCTGCTTGACCTGGTCAGGCCGCTCGCGATGGAGGAGCGCGACGAGGTCGCAGCCGTCGTCCATCGTGATCTGGGGCTTCGCGTCGGCGATCGCATTGAGGTGGGCGTAGTAGGTATCCCCGTCCTCGCCGCGCCGGGCGAACGTAGCGATCCCGTACTCGGCGACGAGGGCGGCCGCGACGTCGTCCTTCGTGGACAGCGGGTTGGAGGCCGCGAGGAAAACCTCCGCGCCGCCGGCCTTGAGCGTCCGCATCAGGTTGGCGGTCTCGGTCGTGACGTGGAGGCACGCCCCGATCCGGATCCCGGCCAGCGGCTGCTCACGCTCGAAGCGCTCGCGGATCAGGCGCAGGACAGGCATCTCGCGCTCGGCCCACTCGATCCGGCGGATGCCCTCCGATGCCAGCCCAAGGTCGGTGACGTCGTGGGCGGGCAAGGTTCCGGTGGCGCCGAGCGGCGCCGAGACAGTGTCGGTCATGGTTCAACTCTCCCTGCGGGTGAAGAAGCGGCGAAGCGGCGCCGTGAAGTCCGGCCACGGCGATCCGAGGCGATGGGCAAGGCGTTCCTCGAACCGGACGTGCTCGACATAGCCGAGCCGCCGGTACGCCTGGAGCGCCGGTGGATTGTCGGAGCGGACGTTGAGGACGACCTGATCGCAGGTCCGCAACAGCTCGGCGGTGACCGCTCCGGTGACCGCGGTCGCATGGCCTCTACCGCGATGGTCGAGATGGGTCAGGACGTTGCCGACCACCGCGATCCGGGCCTGGCGGCTGATCACGTGGGTCCCGGCTGCGGCCACCAGCCGCCCGCCGGCGCGGATCCCGAAGTAGACGCCATCGGCGATGGCCGACGATGGGAGCCACGACGCGAAGCCGAGCTGGTACAGGCGATTGAGCTCGCCGATGTCCGACGGAAGCAGGCGCCGGACGTCGGCCGGGTACGGTCGGAACCTCGGGCGATCGACCCACATCCGGACCATCTGCGGGCCGGCATCGAGACGATAGACGGCCTCGACCGCCGGGAGCGCCTCGGGCAGAACCGCGACATACGCGGCGCGCGGCCGGACGATGTCGCGCAGGATCGCCTCGATCCCCTCGGGCCGGCCCATGACGAACAGGGGCTGGGGCGTGAGCCCCGTGTACTCGAGGGCGAGGGCGACGAGCCGGTCGCCGTCATAGGCACCGCCCCAGCGGGTCCTCGCGAACTCCTTGTCCTCGAGGTCGCAGATCGCGTAGGCAGCGAGGAGGCGGTCCGCGTCGAGGAACCGGCGGAGCTCCGTCCGGTCGCTCACCGGACGAGTGGCCAGGCTGCGGGTTCGGCGATCGGTCGCCGCGACGCTGGCCATCAGGCCCTGGCTCCCGGGCTGATCGACGGAGCAGGCGGGATTGACGTGGGGACGACGCCCTCGGCCAGCGGCGTCTCGGTTGGGTCGGCTCCGAGGGCGGGCCGCGTCGGCGCCCAGCGCGCCGTCGCCGCGGCGACTGCGGCGGCGAGGCCCTCGCCGAACGGGGCGCTCACGACCCCCTCCTCGGTCACGATCCCGCTGATGAGCTCGGCCGGTGTCACGTCGAACGATGGGTTCCGGACCGCGGTTCCGAGCGGGGCGATCCGGACCCCGCGGACGAGCAGCACCTCGTCGGCGGGCCGCTCCTCGATCTCGATCCCGTCGCCGTCGGCGGTCGCGAGGTCGATCGAGCTGGTCGGGGCGCAGACGAAGAACGGGATGCCGTGGCGCGCGGCCAGGACGGCGAGCGGGTACGTTCCGACCTTGTTCGCGGTATCGCCGTTGGCCGCGACGCGATCGGCCCCGACGAGGATCGCGTCGACCTCGCCTGCCTGCATCAGGGACCCGGCCGCCACATCCGGGATCAGAGTGTGCTCGACCCCGGCCTGGGCGAGCTCCCAGGCGGTCAGCCGGGCGCCCTGGAGGTACGGCCGGGTCTCGTCGACCCAGACGTGGATCGCTCGATCGGCGAAGTGCGCCGCCGGGACGACCCCGCGGGCGGTCCCGAACTGGCCGCAGGCCAACGGCCCCGTATTGCAGTGGGTGAGGATCCGGAGCGGCCCGAAGTCCTTGACCGGCAACGCGGCCAGCCCGAATTCGGCCAGCCGGC
>JANLYK010000602.1:0-2334 GCA_031365595.1 Chloroflexota bacterium
CCAGGCGCAGGTCGCTGATCCGGCCGTTCGTGCACGACCCGACGAACACGACGTCGACCTTCTGGCCGAGGATCGCCTGCCCCGGCTGGAGGTCCTTGTACTCCAGCGCCCGCTCGAGCGCCCGGGTCGCCGACGCGTCGACCTGGTCGGCCGGGGACGGCACCCGCGACGTGATCGGGATCCCCATCCCGGGGTTGGTGCCGTAGGTGACCATCGGCTCGAGGGCCGTGGCGTCGATCGCGATCGACTTGTCGTAGATGGCGCCGTCATCGCTCGGCAGCGTCCGCCAGCGCTCGACCGCGGCGTCCCAGGCGGCGCCCTGCGGGGCGTGAGGCCGGCCGGCGACGTACTCGAACGTCGTGTCGTCCGGCGCGATCAAGCCGGCCTTGGCGCCGCCCTCGATCGACATGTTGCAGATCGTCATCCGCTGTTCCATCGTCAGCGCCCGAATCGCGTCGCCCGAATACTCGAACACGTGGCCAGTGCCGCCGCCGATCCCGATTCGGGCGATCAGGGCGAGGATGATGTCCTTGCTGCTGACGCCGGGCGCGAGGCGACCGTCGACCCGGACCTCGTAGGTCTTCGGCTGGCGCTGCAGGAGGGTCTGGGTCGCGAGGACCATCTCGACCTCACTGGTCCCGATCCCGAACGCGAGCGCGCCGAACGCGCCGTGGGTCGCGGTATGCGAGTCGCCGCACACGATCGTCATGCCTGGCTGGGTCAGCCCGAGCTGGGGACCGATGACGTGCACGATTCCCTGGCCCGGGTCGCCCATCCCGTGGAGCGGGATCCCGAACTCGGAGCAGTTGCGGGTGAGCTGGTCCACCTGGGCGGCCGCCATCGGGTCGGCCATCGGCAGGCTGCGCGGGTGGGTCGGGATCGAGTGATCGGCGGTGGCGACCGTCCGCGCCGGGTGGCGGACGGTCAGGCCGCGGGCGCGCAGCCCGCTGAACGCCTGGGGCGACGTGACCTCGTGGACGAGGTGCAGGTCGACCGCGAGCACGGCGGGCGCACCGTCGTCCTGGTCGACGACATGGTCGTCCCAGATCTTGTCGACGATCGTGCGCGGAAGCGATGCGGTCATGGCGGCTCGGTCTGCGGTGGGGACGGCGGGCGGCCAGAGGCTAGCACAGGATCCCGGCCGAGTTGGCCGCCCGGAACCGGCCACCGTCTCCAGATTCGCGCACATCCGCGCGGATCCGGCTGATCGCCTCGGGAGTCGACCACATGGACGGCCGGACCATCGGCGGGAGGGGCCCGCCGCTGCCGGTACCTCGGTACCACGCCGGTCGGGCCTGCGGTCGCGTAGAAATGAGGGGCCGGGAACACTGTCGAGGACTACCACTCCATGGATCACGCGGACCGTCGGGCGGGGACCCGAAGGCAGAGCGATCAGGGCCGGCCTTCCGGGTCGACTGACGGGGCCGGTCGTCGTCGGCTGGGCCGGCCGACGGTTGCGCCGTCCGCCCGGGTCTGGGCGTTCACCGCGGGCCTCGCTTTGCTTGGCCTCCTCCTGCTGATCGGGGTCATCTCGCGTCAGATCGTCGGATCGTCGCGGATCGGGCTCCCGTGGCCCCTGATCGCGCTCGGGTTCTGCCTCGCCGAAATCAAGGTCGTCGACGTTCACTTCAAGCGCGAGCAGCACTCGTTCTCCCTGAGCGAGTTCCCCGCGGTCATCGGGCTCTTCCTGCTGTCCCCGCACGATTACCTTCTGGCCGTGCTCGTCGGATCAGCGGCCGCGCTCACGTGGTCTCGTCAGTCGCCGCTGAAGTTCGCCTTCAACCTCACGAACTTCGGCCTGGGAGCCACCGCGGCGATCTCCATCTTTCACATGCTCGCGACGACGTCCGCGTCGCCCAGCCCGATCGACTGGATTGCCGCGTTCGCCGCGACCCTGACGACGACCGTCCTCTCGGCCCTCACGATCGCGACCGCGATCTCGCTTTCGGGCGGGGCGCCGCAGTACCAGAAGCTGCCCCAGATGATCCAGTTCGGTGGCCTCGTCGCCTTCGCGAACACGAGTCTGGCCCTGCTGGCAGTCTCGATTCTCAGCATCGACTGGCAGCTGATGTGGCTGTTGGTCGTCCCGCTGGTGACCGTCTTCCTGGCCTACCGGGCCTACCTCTCGGAACGCGAGAAGAGTGAGCAACTCGAATTCCTGTACCAGTCCGGTCGAATCCTGCAGCACTCGCCCGAGCTCGATTCGGCCCTCGTCGCCCTCCTCGATCATGCCCGCCTGATGTTCCGTGCGGAGCGGGCCGAGGTGCTGATCCACCCACGGGTCGAGGGCGATGACGCGCTGCGAACGACGAGCGTGGAGAACCAGCCGGCGAC
>JANLYK010000059.1:0-16019 GCA_031365595.1 Chloroflexota bacterium
AGATCGGGACGACGATCGTCACGCAGTGGGACGGCGAGCGGGTCTTCTACGAGTGCCGCGAGACGCTCGTCACGTGGGCCCGCGGCTGCGGCCACTCGGGCTGGGTTGCGCCGTTCGGCGGCCGCGCGAAGCTGCCGTGGAACCTCGAGTGGGCCGCCCAGTGGTCACAGTTCGGAGTCACGATCGAGCCGTGCGGCAAGGACCTCTCGACGGCGGGCGGGTCACGTGACCGCTCGGACGCGATCGCCCGCGAGGTGTTCGAGCGCGAGCCGCCGCTCAACGTCCCGTACGAGTTCATCAACATCGGCGGCAAGAAGATGTCGACCTCCAAGGGCCGCGGCGCGGCCGCCCACGAGATCGTCGAGGTCATTCCGCCCGAGCAGCTCCGCTTCTTCTTCCTCCGCCCGAAGCCGAACAGCGCGGTCGATTTCGAACCCAACCAGACCGACGCGGTGCCGCGCCTGTTCGACGAGTTCGACCGGTTCGCCGCGGCGACCGCGGGCCGGCCTGTTCGAGGGGAGATTGCCCCGGGCTACGAAGGAACCTTCCGCTACGCGCTCCTGGACCGGGATGCGGACGTTGCGGCTGAGTCAGCCCTGTTCCGGCCGGCGTTCTCGCATCTTGCCCTCCTCCTCCAGATCCCCGGCGTGGACGTGGCCGCTCGCGTCGAAGCGGAGAAGGGGAGTGCGCTGACCGACCGCGAGACCACGATCCTCGACGAGCGCGTCCGGGCGGCGCGAGCTTGGCTCGCGGCCTACGCCCCGGAGCGCGCTGTCGTGGCCGTCCGGGACGCGCTGCCGGCGGACGCGGTCGCGGCCCTTGACGACGGGCAGCGCCAGTACCTTGGCGCGCTTGGCGACGCCGCCCTGTCCGCGGACGCGCCGCCCGCGTCCGGCGAGTCGTGGCAGGACCTGATCTTCGCCGTCGCCGGTGAGGCGGGGCTGCCCAACGGACGCGCCTTCGCGGCGCTCTACGCCGCGTTTCTGGGTCGCGAAAACGGACCGCGCGCTGGCTGGCTCCTGGCCTCACTCGACCCGACGTTCGTCACGGAGCGGCTCCGGGCCGCCGCCGCGCCGGGAGTGGCGGCATGAGCGTCGGGCTGCAGCGACTCCGCGAGGACGCCGACGCGATCCGGAGGGGAGCGGTCGACAAGGGCGAGGACCCGGCGATCGTCGATCGCGCGCTCGAGCTCGACGGCCGTCGGCGGACGCTCCTGGGTGAGGGTGACGCGCTCAAGGCCGAACGCAACGCCGCGAGCAAGCAGGTCGGCGAGGCGATCAAGGGCGGCGCACAGCCCGGTGGCCCGGAGGTCGCGGCGCTCAAGGCGGCGTCGGTCGAAGCCGGCGGCAAGATCGAGGCAATCGACGCCGAGCTGAGCGTCGTCGAGGCCGAGGTCGAGCAGCTCCTGCTCCGGATCCCGAACCCGGCCGATCCCGATGTTCCCGTCGGTGGCGAGGAATCGAACGTCACCGTCCGGACCTGGGGCGAGCTCCTCCCCGTCGACCAGCCGCTGAGCGGCGAGACCGGGGCCGATGCGCCCGCCGCCGGCGCGACCTGGCGTCGCAAGCCGCACTGGGAGATCGGCACGGCCCTCGACATCATCGACAACCCTCGCGGCGCGAAGATCGCCGGATCGGGCTTCCCGGTCTACAAGGGCGCGGGCTCGGCCCTCCAGCGCGGCCTGATCAACTGGTTCCTCGACGTCCACACGCGCGAGAACGGGATGACCGAGGTCTGGCCGCCGGCCGTGGTCAACACGGCGTCCGCGATCGGCACGGGCCAGATCCCCGACAAGGAAGACCAGATGTACGTCGTCACACGCGACGAGCTGTACCTGATTCCCACGTCGGAAGTGCCGGTCACCAACCTCCACCGCGACGAGATCCTCGACGCGGCCGACCTGCCGATCCGCTACGCGGCGTACTCGCCGTGCTTCCGGCGCGAGGCCGGCGCCGCCGGCAAGGACACGCGCGGCATCCTCCGGGTCCACCAGTTCGACAAGGTCGAGATGGTGTTCTTCGAGAAGCCGGACGACTCGAATGCCGCCCTCGAGTGGCTCGTCGAGCGCGCCGAGATCCTCCTCCAACGCCTCGGCCTCGCGTACCGCGTCCTGCTGATGGCGACCCGCGACATGGGCTTCGTCCAGGCCAAGAAGTACGACCTCGAAGTCTGGTCGCCGGGGGTCGAGGCCTGGCTCGAGGTCAGCTCGTGCTCGAACTTCCGCGACTATCAGGCCCGCCGGATGGCGATCCGCTACCGGCCCGAGCCCGGCGCCAAGCCCGAGCTCGTCCATACCCTGAACGGCTCGGGCCTGGCCCTCGCCCGGATCGTGGCCGCGATCATCGAGACGTACCAGCGTCCGGACGGCTCGATCGAGGTTCCCGACGTGCTCCGGCCGTACCTCGGCCGCGACACGATCACCGCTCGGGACTGACGCGTTGAGCGCGGCGACGGGCCCTGGCACGGTCGAGGCCCGCCTTCGTGCCCACGGGCTCGAGCTGCCCACCGGTCACACGCTCACGACGCTCACCGAGCGCCCCGAGCTCGACCCGCTCGTCGACGCCCACCACACCGGCCTGTGGGAGCCGTTCATGACCGAGAGCGAGGTCGCCAACCGGATGTTCCCGCGCGCTCATGCCGACTGGCCGGACCACCAGCTCGTCCTTCTCGATCCAGCGGGCACGGTCGTGGCGACGTCGAACGCGATGCCCCTCGCCTGGGACGGCACAGAGGCGGACCTTCCCGCGGGTTGGGACGAGCAGGTCCTCCGGAGCGCGGCGGACGTCGACGCGGGTCGCGCGGCCACAGCGCTCGGGGCGATGCTGATCGTTGTCGGGCGTCAACTCCGCGGCGGCGGCCTCTCCGGAGTCATGCTCCTGGCAATGCAGGCGGCCGGCCGGGCGGCGGGCTACCGGGCGGTCATCGCCTGCGTCCGCCCGACCGAGAAGCATCGCTACCCGCTCATCCCGATCGAGCGCTACGCCACGTGGACCCGTGACGATGGGCTGCCGTTCGATCCGTGGATCCGGCTCCACGTCCGGCTCGGCGGCCGAATCGTCCGAGCGGCGCCCCACTCGATGGAGATCCGGGGCTCCGTCGCCGAGTGGGAGGCGTGGACCGGCCTGTCGTTCCCGGGCAGCGGCCCGTACATCGTCCCGACGGCGACCTCGCCGATGGTGATCGACCGAACGCGTGACGAGGGCTTGTACTTCGACGAGAACGTCTGGATCGTTCACGACCTGGGCTGACCCCCGACCCGACCTGCCGGCCCTGGAGCTCGGCCTCACCGCCACGACGGCCGGCCGACCGGCTCATGACGCGACTCAACGTCCGGCGTCGGACTGGTACTTCCATCTCTGTATACGGGGCGGTCCCTGCCACTACGCTGCGGTCCCAACCAGTTCGAAGTGCGAGGGTCCTGAGCCCGGTGTTCGGTTCGCGCGTCAACCTCCCCAGGCCCATCCTGCTGTTCATCGTGTACGGGATCTTCCTCGTCATCGTCGGGATCACGGCGATGTCGCAGGCGATCATGGTCTCTGTCCAGTTTTCGTCGGCCACACTCGAGGCAGCGGTCGGCAGCGACGCCGCCACGATCCGCACGTTCGCCAACGGCTTCCTGGAGCCGGCCGACCTGACCTCGGCAATGACGCCGGCCCGGATCGAAGCCGTCGAGGGCGGCCTGACCGCGATCGCTCACCGCGCGGAGATCCTCCAGATCGAGATCCGGGCGACCGATGGCACGGTGCTTGCCAGCAATGTCTCATCCGTCCGCGGCCAGCACGGGCCGCTGACCCCCGCGTTCCTGGCGGCGGGCCGCGACAAGCTGGCGAAGGCCGACGTGGTTGAGTCGGGGGCGACGACCGAGGCCCTGGGCGATGGGCTCGGCGCCCGTCAACTCGTCCGAGCCTACTTCCCCCTGATCGGGACCGACGGGCAGACTCAGGCAGTCATCGGAATCTGGCGCGACGCCGTTCCGCTGTTCACCCGACTCGACGCCGTTCGCCGCGACGTCGTCCTCCTCACGCTCAGCGCGGCGATCATCGTCTCGATCTTCCTGTACCTAATCTTCCGCTCGGCGCAGCGCCGGATCATCGGCCAGACGGTGCAGCTGCTGGATGCTTCTCGCCGCGATCCGCTGACGGGCCTCCTGAACCACGGCGCCATCGTGGGCGAGCTTGCCGTTGCGGTCGAGGGATCCAGGGCAGACCACTTGGTGATCGGGGTCGCCCTGATCGATCTGGACAATTTCCGCGGCCTCAACGATGTCTTCGGACACGCCGCCGGGGACGGGGTCCTGGTCCAGCTGGCGCGGATGGTCGCGAGCGAGCTCCCGAACGACGCGCTCGGCGGCCGTTACGGTCCAGACGAGTATCTCGTCGTCGCGCCGGCTTCGGTGATCGCCGAGCTCGAGCCGATGATCGACCGGATCCGGGCTCGCCTGGTCGACGAAACCCTCGCCGTGGACAGCGCCGAACGCCTCCCCATCTCGATCAGCGCCGGCATCGCCGTCTATCCCGAGGTCGCCGATTCCGTCACCGAGCTGCTGTCGGCTGCGGCCGTCGCCCTGTCGGAGGCGAAGGCCAGCGGTGGCGACGCCGTTCGGGTGGCAGGCCGCACTCATGAGGTTCCGCCGGAGACCCGGGCGTTCGACACGCTCCAGGGCCTGATTTTCGCGGTGGACACCAAGGACCGATACACGAAGCGCCACTCGGAGGATGTCGCCCGCTACGGCGTGTTCCTGGCCGAGCGACTCGGGCTGGACCCGGGTTATCTCGAGACCGTGAGGGCGGCCGGGCTACTCCACGACGTCGGCAAGATCGGGATCCCGGATGCCGTCCTGCGCAAGCCCGGCAAGCTGACGGAGGAGGAGTTCGAGATCGTCAAGCAGCACGTCGCACTTGGCGACTCGATCGTCAGGAACATCGACAACCTCGACCACGTCCGCGCCGGGATCCGCCACCATCACGAGCGCTGGGACGGGCAGGGCTATCTCCACCGTCTCGCCGGCGAGGACATCCCTCTGATCGGCCGAATCCTGGCGATCGGCGATGCCTTCTCTGCAATGACAACCACCCGGCCGTACCGCAAGGCGCTGTCCGTCGAGGAAGCACTCAGGCGGCTCGGCGATGCGGCGGGGACGCAGCTCGATGAGCGCCTGGTCGTCGCGTTCATCGGGGCCTTCGAGACGGCGGAGAATCCGCCACTCCCTGGCCAGGGCGCAACGACGCCGCTGTGGGTCCCGCGCTCGCAGGTTGCCTGATGGGGCCCGGCCTGCGCGCCACCTCGCCGCGGGCGGTCACCATCGTCGCCCTCCTGATCGTCTCGTTCTCAGCCCGCCTCGCCGCTCCCGAGGCGGCTCGGGCCGCGAACTCCTGGTCCATTGCGGCCTCGCCGACGACCATATCGGTGCTGGGGACGACCGTGGTCCGGATCACCGTCGTGAACACCAGTTCGACCAACGGCGGCTCGGACGCGATCGGCTGCATCAAGGTCGTGATCCCGGCCTCGTTCGTCGTGACCGCGCAGAGCCTCGTTTCCGCGCCCGCGGGCACGTCGTGGACCGTCAACGCCACGGGAACGGGATCGACCGTGATCACCGCCACTGCTGCCGCGGACGGCGACCGACTGGTCGGCGCCCCGGCCAACGACCAGTTGGTGATGGACCTCACCGTCGCGAATCCCCAGATCGGCACCTACAACTGGACCACCAACGAGTACAACCAGCCGGACTGTACGAGCACGTTCTCGCAGCCAATCCAGCTGGCGATGACGGTCAGTGCGCCAAACGCGCCGCCGGTGGCCGTCCCCGACGGCTTGACCGTGCTCCACGATCGGACCCGGACCGTCGCCGCGCCTGGTGTCCTCGGCAATGACACGGACATCGATGGCGACCCGCTGACCGCAGTGCTGGACACGGGCCCGGCGAACGGCTCGGTCGCGTTGAACGCGGACGGCTCGTGGTCGTACACGCCTGATCCGGCGTTCTTGGGGGCTGATTCGTTCACCTACCACGCGAACGACGGATCGAGCGATTCGAACGTCGTGGCGGTGGCCCTCGTCGTGACCGACGCGCCTCCGGTCGCCGTTCCCGACAGCTACAGCGCGGCCAAGAACGCGACGCTCACCGTCGGCGGCACGGGCGTCACCACCAACGACGGGGATGCCGACGGGGACCCCCTGACCGCTGCCGTCCAGACGGGTCCCACACATGGGACGCTCGCTCTTGCCGCGGCAGGCTCCTTCACCTACACCCCGACGACCGGTTACACGGGACCCGACGCGTTCACCTATGCGGTGAGCGATGGGGCGTTGTCGGACCTGGCGATCGTCAGCCTGACAATCGCCAACGATCCGCCCATCGCGGTCGACGACGCATACAGTGGCTCCCGGAACCTGCCCCTCATCGTGACCGCCGGGACCGGGCTGCTGGCCAATGACTCGGATCCGAACGGCGATCCATTGACGGCGTCCGTCCTGACTCCACCGACCAGCGGCCTGGTGGTCCTTGCACCCGACGGCTCCCTGACTTACACCCCGGCTCCCGGGGTCAGTGGCGTCCACACGTTCACCTATCTCGCCTCGGACGGGACCTCGTCTGCCTCGGCGACGGTCACCCTCTCGATCGGGAACCTCGCGCCGGCCGCCGCCGACGACAGCTGGTCCATCGGTCGCGACAACGTCCTCACGGTGCCGGCCCCGGGTGTCCTCGCAAACGATTCCGACAGCAATGGCGATCCGCTGACGGCGGTTCCGGTGAGCGGCCCGACCCATGGTTCGCTGGTCATGGCGCCTGACGGCGGGTTCGCCTACACGCCGGTCGCGGGCTACGTCGGTCCGGACGCCTTCACGTATCGGGCCGACGACGGCAGTCTCATGTCCCCGACAGCCACCGTGAACCTGACGGTGACGAACGGAGCCCCGGTGGCCGTCGACGATCTGGCGACCACGCCGAAGAACGTCACGTTGTCGGTGGCGGCACCGGGAGTCCTGGGCAACGACACGGACCCAGATGGCGATCCTCTCAGCGCGTCGCTGGTGATTGGTCCCGCCAGCGGGACCCTGAGTCTCGCCGCCGACGGGTCGTACACCTACGCCCCGTCAACGGGGTTCGTCGGCGCGGTCTCGTTCACCTATTCGGCCTCGGACGGGATCGTCGCGACGAGCACCGCGACCGTCACGATCTCCATCGCGAACTCGGCACCGTCGGCGACGGCCGATGGCGCGTCGGTCTTCAGGAACGGCAGCCTGACGCGGGCCGCGCCGGGCGTCCTCGCCAACGACGTGGACCCAAACGGCGACCCGTTGACCGCTGTCCTCGTCACTCCGCCTTCGCTCGGGACCCTCAGCCTCGCGGCCGACGGATCCTACGTCTACAGCCCGACCCCCGGCGTCGCCGGCACGGACTCCTTCACCTACCAGGCGACGGACGGCGCCCTGTCGTCGACCCCGACCACGGTCACCCTGACAATCGTCAATCGTGCTCCGACCCTCGTGAATGGCAGCCACACGGTCGTCCACGACCAGACCCTCAGCGTTCCGGCGGGGAGCGGCGCGCTGGCCGGCGCCAGCGATCCCGACGGCGATGCCCTGGTTGCGACCACCGCCAGCCCGCCGACCCACGGCATCCTGGTCATGTCTCCGGACGGATCGTTCAGCTACACCCCTGCCACCGGCTACGCCGGACCTGACTCGTTCGTCGTCGATGGTTCGGATGGGCTGACGTCGGGCTCGGCGACCATCTCGATCACGGTCACGAATCGCGTCCCGACGGCGGTTGCCGATCAGTACAGCGTCGATGAAGGCGGCAGCCTGACAGTCCCGACGCCGGGCGTCCTGACCAAGGACTCCGATGCGGACGGCGACACAGTGATCGCGTCGGTCGCGACCCTGCCGGCGCGGGGCACGCTCCTCCTGTCGCCGACCGGCGGACTGACCTACGTTCCGAACCCCGGTTTCAGCGGCACCGATTCGTTCACCTATCGAGCATCGGACGGGATCGGCCAGTCAGCCCCGGTTCGGGTGACGATCACGGTCATCCCGACCCCGACTCCGACCCCGACTCCGACCCCGACCCCGACTCCGACGGCCGACCCGACTCCGACGGCCGACCCGACCCCGACGGCCGACCCGACCCCGACGGCCGACCCGACCCCGACCCCGACCCCGACCCCGACCCCGACCCCGACCCCGACGGCCGACCCGTCCCCGAGCGCGCAACCGTCGGCAACGCCGCCCTCGTCGGCTGACCCGGGCGCGAGTCCATCGCCGTCAGCGACCAGCGGACCTGTCGGGGCGGGTTCCGGGCCCGCCCCGACCCTGCGGCCACTGGGGTCCGACCCGTTCAAGCTGCCGGCCGGCGCAAACGGGGGACCCGTCCAGGTCGACCTGGCGGGATTGGGCCTTGGCTTCGGTGGTCTGTTCATCTGGGCCGTGCCCGGCCTGATCCTTTCGGTTCCGGGGATTCTGGTCGTGCTGATCATCCTGGCCCAGGCCGCCGGCGGTCTCGCCTGGCTGCCGATCGCCCGGCGCAAGATCGGCGCCTTCGGTCTCCGGGATTCTCGCGCGCAGGCCCCATCCCGGCGTTGACGAGCCTGGACGTGTGGGGCTGTACGAGCGGTGGCGCGGCGCTCGAGGACGTGCTGGCGCAACCCACGGTCCTCGCCCAGGTCGAGTTGGCCCTCGAGGCGGCGCGCCGCGGTGGCCAGCGACGGCTCGCGCCGACCTGGCGCGTCCGCTCACCGAGCATCAGGTCGGGATCCCCGAGCAGGCGCGGCACCCGGGTCGCCTCTCGTAAGATGGCGCTCGGGAGAGGTGGCAGAGCGGTCGATTGCGACGGTCTTGAAAACCGTTGACCGAAAGGTCCGTGGGTTCGAATCCCACCCTCTCCGCCACCGAGGAGTCGACCCCATGGGGATCGTGCACCAGCCCGCATTCCAGGCCCTGACTGACGACCCGGACGATTACCGGCCATCCTCGTCCTGGGCATTGTCCGTCGATCCCGACGGGAGAGCGGCGTTTGGTGTCGTCCACGAGCGGATCGGCGTGGGCGAACGGATTCCGCGTCACTGGCACGACGTCGACGAGGTCGTCCTGTATGAAGACGGGACCGCCCGGGTCCATCTCGACGGCGTTGATGTCGACGTCGCCGCCGGGGCGACCGTGTTCATCCCGGCCGGCGCCATCCACGGAACGCTGAACACGGGCGACCGGCCAGTCGACGTGCGGGCGGTCTTCCCGACGACCACGGTCCGGATGGATGCAATCGAGCGCAACCCAGCTCCGGGGACGGAGTCCGCGCCGCCGATGGCCACGACCTACGACTTCGCCACCGGGGCCGCGACCGTCCACGGACCGACTCGACGAACTGGAGACTGACTTGCCGCCCGATGCCCACGACCACGACGAGCACGACGATCACCATCACGACGGCCCGCACAACTACCAGTCCGCGATCACCGGGTACCGAGCCGAGAAGGACGCGTTCTTCAAGTCGGCGCCGGGCAGCCCGATCCCCCAGGCCGAGCGAGACGACTTCACGGGCTTGCCCTACTACCCGGTGGACGAGGAACTCGTGTTCGAGGGGCTGAACCTCGAGCCGTACACCGGCGATGCCCCGTCGCGGTTCGAGATCCCGACCTCGGACGGCCGCCTCCGTCCCGCCCATCGGGCCGGCATCTTCCGCTTCGATCTCGACGGCGAGCCGCGTCAGCTCACCGCGTACGTGATGAACGACGGCCGGCCCGAGTCGCTGTTCCTTCCGTTCCTCGACGGGACGAGCGGGACCGAGACGTACGGCGCCGGCCGGTATCTCGACCTCGAGCCGGACGAGGACGGGACGTACGCGATCGACTTCAACCTGGCCTATCACCCGTCATGCGTGTACGCGCCGCAGTTCTCGTGCCCGATCACGCCGGCCGAGAACAGGCTCGCGACCCGGGTCGAAGCGGGCGAGCGCCTGGCCGAGGGCGGTACGGAACACGGCGCCTGAGGCCGCTCGTTCGGTCACCCCACGCCCGAACCGGGGATCGGCGGCCGCTGCCCGGCTCGACTGCGACGCTCAGCCTGGGTGGGGCACTCCGAGGGCGTGGGCCATCGCGGCGAGATGGGCCGGCGATGACCCGCAGCATGCCCCGATGATCCGGGCGCCGGCCGCCCGGAACTCGAGCGCAGCGTCGGCCATCGTCGGCGGGTCGGCCCGGTAGACCGCCCGCAGATCGACCAGCTCGGGCATCCCTGCGTTTGACTTCGCGACCAGGATCGCGTCAGGGGCGACCGCGGCCATCTTCGAGATCACCGGCAGCAGCTCATCGGGACCGTTGCCGCAGTTCCCACCGATCGCGTCGGCCCCGGCCTCGAGCAGCGAGCGCGCCGCCTGCTCGGGCGAGACGCCCATCATCGTGAACCCGCGCGTGTCGAACGTCATCGTGGCGATGATCGGGATGCCGGCGGAGGCCCGGCGGGTGCCCCGAATCGCGGCCCCGATCTCGGACAGGTGGGACATCGTCTCGATCCAGATCACGTCGACCCCGCCCGCGATCAATGCCGCCACCTGCTCCGCGAACACGTCGACCGCTTCGTCCTCGTCGAGGGTCCCGAGCGGGGCCATGATCTCGCCGGTCGGCCCGATGTCGCCGGCGACGAGGGCCCGCCCGCCGGCCGCGTCAACCTCGGCCCGGACCAGGATCGCCGCCGTCCGGTTCAGCTCGGCCACCCGCTTGTCGAGGGTGTGCAGCCGGAGCCGGAGGCGATTGCCGCCGAACGTGTTGGTCATCACGATCCGCGACCCGGCGTCGAGGTAGCCGCGGTGGATCCGCCGGACGACCTCGGAGTTGCTGACGTTCCAGGCCTCCGGCGGATCGCCGAACTGGAGCCCGGACGCGAACAGCATCGTGCCCATCGCGCCGTCGGCGATGATCGGGCCGCCTTCGGCGAGGAGCGCCCGCCAGCGCGCGTTGGCCGGCCCCGGCTCGGCCTGGTTGCGGGCCACGATCGGGCCCTGGGGCGCGGGTCCGGCTGCTTGCGCATCGGCCGCGCGCGAGCCGGCCGCGGGCGGGCGGCGCGATTGGCGGCGGGTGGGGAGCGCGTCGTCGGTCAAGTCCGGTCGCCTCGTGCAGGCCCGCACGTCTGCGCCGGCCCGTTCGCGACCGATGGTACGCGGTCGCGAGCGCCACCCGCCATGGCGCGACGCTGTCGATCGCCGGCAGGTTCACGATGGTGTCGCACAGCCGACGCCGCCGCGAGATGCAACATTCGGCCCGCTCGGACGTGGTGGTGGCATGGACCCGAGAGCCGACACCCTAGACATCGAACCGGTCAATGTCCAGGTGTCGACCGGACCAGACTCCGACGCCTTCGTGGCCGCGTCATGGACGGCGCTCAACGGCGAACTGTTCGGGTTCCTCCTTCACTCCACGCGGGATCCCGGGGTCGCCGAGGACCTCCTCCAGGACGCGTTCGTGCGGCTCACGACCGAGGTTCGCGCCGGTCGGACTCCCGACAACGTCCGCGCCTGGATGTTTCGCGTGGCGTCCAACCTCGCGATCAGTCGCGGGCGGCGGGCATCGACGGCCCTCCGCTGGCTCGCTCGATACGGTGCTGCCGAAGGTCGATCTACGGCCTCGTCACCGGAGTCGGGCGCGCTCGAGCACGAGCGCAACAGTGCCATGGAGCGCGCGCTCGGGCGCCTTCCGGCCGACGCGCGAATCGCGCTGATGATGTCGGGCTCGGGCTTCAGCGGCCGAGACATCGCCCAGGCGATCGGGCGATCGGACATTGCAACGCGGACACTCATGTCGCGTGCTCGCGTCACCGTGCGCCGACATCTGATCGAGGAGGAGGCACGATGAACGCACACGACCGCTGCCTCCACCTCGTCGCGGCCGGCATCGACTTCGACTTGAGCGCGAGCGAGCAGGCGGCGGTCCACGACCACCTCTCCACCTGTCGGAGCTGCCTGCGCGACGCCGCCGCGATCTCGACTGACGCGGCGACAATCGCGGCGTTGCCAGAGCCCACGCGGCGTCCCGTCGGAGCGGGCTTTCATCCGGTGCGCGGCTCCGTCCGATCCGGGCGTCCGCCTGCCCTGCGACTCGTGGCCGTGGCCGCCCTCATCGCGCTCCTCGCGCTCGGCGCACTCGCGGCCGGGGGGGAGATCATCCGGCGTATCGACGATGCGACCCGGCTCTCCCTGGATCCAGGCCCTCGTCCGACTCTTGTGACGGCCGAGCGGTCCCTCGCACCGTCCGCGTCGGCCGCCGTTTTCCCTTCGGGATTACCGGCGAGTCCACCGCCGTGCGTCGCCGGCCCGTCGGTCGAGCAGCTCGTCGAGAACGGTGGTGGGTGGGGGCTCGCCTGCCTCGGCACCCGAAACGTCGAACTTGTCGGGTACGTGTCCACGGGCGATGGCGCCAGTGTCTGCGCCGGTTGGGAGCCGCAATGGCTGACCTGTCCCTCGGGGACGTTCATCGCCGCTTGGGCCGGGAGCGACGCCCCGCTCCTTGGCTACGCGGAGAACGGCGACCCCCCGATCAGCCGGCCATCTGACGGGCCGGACTCCGTCGACGGTCAGCCGATCGGCGGCCACTTCGCGCGGTTCACGGGCCACTTCGGTGATCCGGCGGCGGTCGAGTGCCGCGCCATCCGGGCCGATGCCCCGCTGTTCAATGACCCCGCCGCCCTGCAGCGTCGATGCCGCGAAACCTTCGTGGTCACCTCGCTCACCCTGCTCGTCGGGGCCGACGTGCCGCGTCCGGTGGTCGATGCCACGTGGCGGGTGCTTGCCGGACCAACGGCATTTGCTGCGCCGCCCGCGACCGTCCTGAGGTCGATCGTGGACCGCGGAGGGAAGTACTTCGCCATCGGCACGGACGACGGTCAGGAGCTGAGCTACCTGTGGGTGTCCGTCGACCTTCGAACGTGGCAGGCCATCCCCGTCGAGGGTTTCGCGCTCAGCGGCCTTGCGGCGGATGAGACCCGTCTCTTCGGAACGGGCCGCACCGGGCCGACCGCCGGCGTCGAGGTTCGCACGTCCGTCGACGGTCGCACCTGGACGCCGGTGCCGGGGCTGCCGGCCGATGCCGAGGTGGCGAGCGTCGTCGCGACCGGGCAGGGCGTCTTCGCTGCGGGAGGCATCCGGAACGACGCGGCCATCTGGCGATTCGACAAGGACTTCTGGAACCACGTGGACTTGCCGGAAGCCTCGGGGATCGCCGGCCAACAGGACGCTGCACCGGCGTTCGTTCGCTCCATGATTCATCAAGACGGACTGCTCTCGGCGTTTGGCGACGGGCCTCCCCCGGGCGGCGCTGGGTTCGGGGTCGCACGCCTGTGGGACTCCAAAGACGGGGTGAGCTGGTTTGCCTCCCCGCTGCCCGACGCCGAATCCGCCAGCGCCAGGTCGGGCTTCATCCGCTCGGACGGGCGGGTCGTCATCGTCGGCCAGCGACTCGATCCGCTCGGGCCGGCCAGTTGGACGAATCTCAGCGGGTCGTGGACTCGTGGCTCGTTCGCGGACGCCGGTGCAGTTCCGACCGAGACCCTGACAGCGGTGATCGAGGTGTCGGGCACCGTCATCGCCATCGGCCTGGCTCCGCAGCGGACGGATCGCCTCGACGTTGTGCTCTGGGGTTCGAGCGACGGCCTCAACTGGTCGCCGCTCGGTCCCGACGAGATGGCCGGTGGCTATGTCACGGATGCGGTCTCGACGTCCGGAGCTCGCACCCTGGCGGCTGGCTGGCAGGGCGGACCGGTGATCTGGGAGCTGGTGCCCAACGCGCGCCTGTAGCCCGGGCTGTCGCCTTTCCGACAATGGTCGACCGGGACGCCACGCGCGAGCACCCCGAACGTCATCGTGTCGAGGCGATCGCGCCGCGGCTGCCTGCTCAGAGCGCCGCTTCCGGGAGGAAGTCAATGGGATCGAGACAGTCGGGGGGCCGCGTCCGAACGCGCTGCACAGGGATGGGATTGGCTGCGATCGCGAGCGTTCTGATCGCGGCATGTGGTGGTTCGATTGCGCCGAGCCGCCAAGCGAGCGGACCGCTTTCGAGCGCGCCCACGACCGAGTCGCCTGACCTGAGCAACTCCCCGATGCCGGGCCCAACCACGGGGCCAGGTCAGTCGGTGGGGGCGAGCGATCGACTTGAGATCGTGTGCGACCTGACGACGATCCTGGTCGACGTTCCGCTGGTCATCGCGCAGGACGACGGGGTGCACATCGAGGTCGTGAATGTGGGCAACAATGTGCTCGATCTCACGATCGAGCACCCGCAGGACGGTCCGCTGATCGGCGAGAGTGTCGCCAAGACGGGGAGCGCCCTGGTGGAGTCGGTGCCCCCGGGCTCGTACCTCGTGTCGTGTGGCGGGCCCTCGATCGGATTCACGGTTCTCGATCCCCAAGACCTCTACGTTTCGCCAGTCCTCGCCTGCGACATCACGGG
Source organism: Chloroflexota bacterium (assembly GCA_031365595.1). GTDB lineage: Bacteria > Chloroflexota > Limnocylindria > Limnocylindrales > CSP1-4 > CF-46. The sequence continues at coordinate 14,436 of JANLYK010000059.1, forward strand.
CGGATCGGGCACCGTCGGCTCGATCGACTACGCACCCGACGCCGTTGGACCGCGCGGTCGACTCGTTGATGTCGCTCAGTCCGAGCTGCGCGGGTTGCGGGCCGGCGATCAGGTCGAACGCGCCGGCTATCCCGCCGGGGCCGAGCACGTGATTCGCGTCGTGCGCGACCGGCAGGCTGTCGCAGCACTCACGTTCGCTGACGACGGCCAGGGAGGATGGCTCCTGACGGGATCGCGGGCCTGCGCGGGTTCCGGGCTGACGGCGAGTCCGCCCGACTGAGTCGGTCGCCCCATGTACTGTGCGTCGATGCGCACCACCTGCACCCACCTTGATCAGGTCCGTGATGTCGGTCCGGGCGAGGACATCTGTCCAGCCTGTGTCTCGATCGGCTCGGAATGGCTCCACCTTCGTCAGTGCCGGATCTGCGGCAACACGGCCTGCTGCGACTCCAGCTTGAACAAGCACGCCACGGCGCACTTCCACGAGACCGCCCATCCGATCATGCAAACGCTCGAGGGGGGCCAGGACTGGTCGTGGTGCTTCGTCGACAAGGAGACCCTCGAGCAGGCCGACGACGGCGGTTGGCGCGCGGTCGACGGGTTCTTCGATGCGGGCATGTGGTTCGCTCGCGAGGCCCTCGGCGCCGGAGCAGCCACCGTGCCGTTCCCGCCTGAAGCAACCGCGGGTGACGGCTTTCCGCTGGGTGTCTGGGAGCGAACGTATCGCGGCCGTCATCGAGCCGGAACGCTCGACCCGGACCAGGCCGCAGAGCTGGAGAGCCTGCCCGGCTGGCGCTGGTAGGCGCACCCCGCGGCGGCGCGCCGGGCCGCCCACCGCCCGACGCGCCAGCCCGTTCGCCGCCCGGGGCATCGTCTCGGTGCGCACCGACACCAGGTCCCACGCCTGGCCAGCCATGACCTGACCGGGACTTTCTGGCCATTGGGCGGCGAGCACGCGATCCGTACGCTCGGATCTCACGTGGACGGGCGGCCGGAGGTGGATCGACGAATGTTCGGCTCCGCGTCGCGGTCTGCCCGGCCCCTGCTCCTCATTCTCGTCCTGAGCGCGTTTCTCGGCATCATCGGGATCACGGCGACCGCCCAGGCGATCCTCGTCTCGTTCAACGTCTCGACCGATTCGTTGAACACGATCGTGGCCAGCGACGCCGCGACCGTACGCGCGGTCCTCGAGGACTCCGTCCAGCTCCGCTACCTCGATCCGACCACCGGTCCGAGTCCCGCAGAGCGGGCGGCGCTCGAGGCGCAACTGGCGGCCCTGACCGATCCCTCGGACATCCTCCGCGTCGAGCTTCGTCGACTCGACGGCACGATCGTCGCAGGCAGCGCCCCCGGGCTCGCCGGCGCGGTCACCGCGACCGATGGCGCGATCGCGAGCGCGGCCGGCGGCGAGCTGAAAGCCGACATCGTGCCCGTCGCCGATGCCGGCGCAGGGCCCGGGACGCTCGCAACGACGACCGTCCTGCGCGAGCTCCTGCCGATCCGGAGCGGCGGCGAGATCCGGGCGATCGTCGGCATCTGGCGTGATGCGATCCCACTCCTCGCCAGGCTCGACGCCGTTCGCCG
>JANLYK010000064.1:0-3533 GCA_031365595.1 Chloroflexota bacterium
GTCTCCTCGGGCAGAGAATCGCCGCGCTGGCGGAGGACCCGGGCGAGGCCATAGATCGACGTGATCGGCGTCCGCAGCTCGTGGCTGATGACGCCGATGAACGCCTCGCGCAGGGCGCCGGCGCGGAGCTCCTCGGCGTGATGTGCGGCCAGCTCGACATGGCCGGCGAGGACGCTGACCACGCCTTCAAGCAGTTCGCGATCGACCGCGTCGAATGCGTCGAGTTCGGTCGAGTCGACCTCGACCAGGCCGATCCCTCGGCCGTGACGGATGATCGGGACGCCGAGCCACGAGCGAACTGCGTTGGCGGCCGCCGCGCCGCGGACCCGGTTGCCGTCACGGAACAGGTCGCCGCTGAGATACGGCTCGAGGCGCTCGACGACGGCCCAGCTCCGGCTGGGGCCGCGGGCCAGGCGCTGGCCGAGGGCCTCGTCGGCGAACGGCCCGATCGCCGCCCGGATCACGAGGTCGTTGCCGTCGATCAGGGCGATCGACCCGCCGGTCAGGCGGACGACCGTCCGCAGCCGGCCGAGCGCCTCGTGCAGGATCTGGTCAAGGTCCAGCTCGCCGGATGCGGCCGCCGCGATCTCGATGATCAGCCGGGACGTTGCCGCGGATCGGACGCCGGTGTCCACGAGCTCGATGGATCGATCGGGCGCGTCCACGCGGTCCATCGTACCGTCCGCGAGCCGGCCCTCGGCTGGTTCCTGCGGATGACTCAGCGCGGCCGGCCCTCGCGCAGGGCGGCGACGGACTTCTCGATCCGGCGCTCCCGTGTCTCGGCCGACTTCGCGCCCTCGATCGATGAGACGTGCCAGCCCTTGTTACTCGGCGAGAGGGCGTCGAACGTCCGGCGTGCGGCGGCCTCGGTGTCGAGGGCGGCGGCGAAGTCGGGCGGCAGCTCCACCTCGCGCGGGGCCGTGTCGAGAGCCAGCTCGACGTCGTGGGTCTCGCCGCCGGCGACCCCGGCCGCGGCGCGGTGCGCGGCGCTGACCCCGATCAGGTAGCGGCCGCCCATCGGCGCGACCGTGTTCCGATACGTGTAGCCGTTGATCGTCACCGTCACAGGCGGGCGCTTGCCCTTGCCGAGAGCAAGGACGACTTCCTCGGGCACGGCGAACCCGACGGCAGTTTTGCCGTTCTGCTCAAGCAGGGCGCGGATCTTCATCGGGCGGACTCCTTGTCGCGAACGGCCATCAGGGCGGGTCGGGGACCCGGACATTGTCGTGGCGGAGGCAGAAGTCAACGGCCTCGTCGCGCATCTTCGACCGGGATCCTGGCGTGGGTGGCGCACGCCGCGCAGCGACCGAGGATCGTGAGGTGCCCGACGTCGGCGACGAAGCCACGCCGACGGGCGACCGGTTCGACGACGGACGCAGCCTCGTCGGCATTGAGCTCCCACGTCTGGCCGCAGATCCGGCACTCGAGGTGCGCATGCTCGGCCACGGGCGGGACATGGAACTCCTCGCGCCCGCTCGCGGCGTGACTGTGGCTGAGGTAGCCGAGCTCCTCCAGCACGTCGAGAGTCCGGTACACCGTTGACGGGGTCGTGGCCGGGTCACGCTCGCGGCAGCGCTCGACAAGCTCGCTGCCGGTGACGTGTCCCTCGGCAGCCTCGAGGACTTCGAGGATCCGCATCCGCTGCCTCGTCCAGCGCAGGCCGCGAGCCTTGATGTCGTCGCGGATCCGGCCCCACGGCCGCGGACCAGCGTCGGGCGCGCTCATCAGCGTCCGATGGAGCCGAAGATCCGTTCGAGGTCGGGCAGCGCGTTCTCCGCCCCGAGCAGGAACAGGGCCCCGACCACGATGCTGAACGCCCCGGCCGCCGCCCCGATCACGAGGTAGATCCGGTTGCGGACCTGGCTCGCGACGAAGCCGGTCGCGCTGACGACCACGATGATCGTGTTCGACACGAGCAGGCCGAGGATGAACGCGACCATCATCGGGACCCCGAGGCCCTGGCCGGCCGCCCCGCCAACCGCGGCGATGATCAGGACCTGGGTGCCGGTCTCGGCCCCGATCCCATGGATCATCCCGACCCCGAACGCGGTCCGTGATCCGTACGCGGTCATCTCGATCGGATCGACGTGTTCATGGCCGTGCAGGCGAGCGGCCAGACGGCGCCAGGCATAGCGACCGCTGTCGAAGACCAGCATCCAGCGGCTGCGCAGCCGGAACGCCGTGCCGTGGCGGGCGTACTGGTAGAGCGACACGAACACCCACAGGCCGAGCAGCAGGAGGGTCAGGCCGACGACCCGGCTCATGATCGGGTCCACCCAGTCGGGGAGGAGGGCACCGAACACGAGCGCAGCCAGCCCGAGCACGGCGACCACGCTTGCGTGGCCGAGTGCGTACAGAGTGCCGAGGATGATCGCGTGGCGCTGTTCGGCCACGAGCACGCCCCGGGTGAGCACGATGCCGCCGGTCTCCGGCGAGACGGGGGCGGACTCCGCGGCGTGAGCGTGGGCCTCGGATTGCCCACCGTGCTCGTGGTGGTGCGGGACAGTCTCGTGCTCGCGGGCATGCTCGCGGGCCCCGGCCTCCGTGGTCGCCGACGTCGAGGTGATGTCGGTGATCGCGGCGATGTGGTCCCAGTCGAAGCCGTGGCGGATCCCGAGCAGCAGCCCGGTGACGAGAATTCCAAGTCCGGCCCCACTGGCCCCGGCCACGGCGGCATCGACCGCGAACATCCCTGCCCCTTGTTGTTGCTACGTGTTGCGATAACGGTGGCAGGGACAGCCGCGATCGTCAACTCGGGTCAATGGAAAAGCCATCGCGGGGGGTTCGCTGGATGGTCTGCGGCGGATCACTCGATGGGGGTCCTCAAGCGAGGAGGGCGTCCACCTCGGCGTGCGTCGGTGGATCGGCGCCCGGTCGGGTGCAGTTGACTGCCGCCGCCGCGACCGCGAACCGGAGGACGGTTCTCCAGGCGTCATCGGTCAGCGCAGCGAGTCCGGCCCGATCCGCCACGCCGCTCTCGAGGAGGCCCACGATCGCACCCGCGGTGAACGTGTCTCCGGCGCCGATGGTGTCAGCGACGTCGATGTCAACGCCCGGGACCGCCAGCGGGTCGCGTCCCGGTCGGTAGACGCGTGCGCCGTCGCTCCCGAGCGTCAGGAGCACCGCCGCGGGACCCGTCTCGAGCCAGCCCGCGATCGCCTCGTCGGGCGTCCCGTCGCCGGCGAGGTACGCGAGGTCCTCCTCGCTCAGCTTCAGGACGTGGGCCAGTGACACCCATCGGTCGAGGCGGCGTCGGTAGTCCGCGGCGTCGGGGATCATGGTCTCTCGGACGTTGGGGTCGAACACGACGATGAGGCGCTGACGATGGGCCTCGACGAGCCGGGTAAAGCTGGCGGCCGACGGCTCGGCAAGCAGGCTGACCGACCCGAAGGCGAGGAAGGCGGTCTCCACGGGCAAGGTCGGCAGCGGATCGGGGTCGTAGAGCGTGTCCGCGGTCCGGTTCGCGAGGAAGACGTATCGGTTCCCGCCATCCTCCCGCTGGACGAAGGCGAGCGTTGAAGGGGCGGGGTCGG
>JANLYK010000108.1:0-3879 GCA_031365595.1 Chloroflexota bacterium
CCTTCGAGACGCGATGCACGCCGGCCGCGGCCAGGCGACTGGGGCTCGAGACGTACCTCGACGCAGCAGGCGCCGGGCGACTGATCTGCGGCTTGGCGTGCTCGGACAGATCTGGGTCAGGTGTGCGCGGCGTGGCCGGCAGCGGCGCGACGGCGGGCGGCGCGACGGCGGGTGGCGCGACGGCCGTTGCCTCGGACGCAGGATCCGCATCGTCATCCCACGTCCGCTCCTGGAGTCGCCGACCAGTGAGCCGGCGGAGCGCCCACATCCCGATCGAGTCGTCGACGATGCGAGGCAGCATCGCGCGGCCCGTGGAATCGCGCGGGACGAGCCGGATCAGGATCGCGAGGAAGCCGAGGACGACGAACGCCCCGACGAGGAATTCCACGAGAGACGGACACCCCGGGCAAGCGAGCCGGGCAGATCGCCGGCCGCGGCGATCCTAGCATCGGGTTCCACTCCTGCCGAACTGCGGCCGACCCGGATCGCTGTTCTGGCGCAGAGCGTCAGGCCTCGACCGGGCCGGCTGATCCTCCAGCAGCATCGATGCGCGATGAATGAGCATGGGCAAATCGCCCAGCCCGCGAGATTCAGCCATTCGGGTCCTAGGTCGTGCGTTCATGCAGATCTGATGCTGGACCAGCATCAGGCGGGGGCCGTGGGGGCCACGGGGGCTGCGGGCGCGGGCGCGGGACGGAGACCGGTCAGTCGCGGAGGTCGGGCTCGTCCGGCTCGAACCCGCCGCGGGCAAGAATGAACAGCACGAAGCCGCTGGCCACGAACACGCCGGTGAACGCGTAAATCTGGGTCGCCCCGCTCAGGAACAGGGCGAGGACCGCTAGGACCACGCAGATCGCATAGATCAGCAGGACCGTCTGGCGATGCGACAGCCCGACGTCGAGCAGCCGATGGTGGAGGTGGCCGCGGTCCGGCGAGAACGGCGATCGGCGCTCGGCCAGGCGTCGGACGATGATCCAGAACGCATCGATGATCGGGACGCCCAGCACAAGCATCGCGACCGCGACCTTGGCCGTGCCGAGAATCGACAGCAGGGCCAGCGTGTAGCCGAGGAACATCACCCCGCTCGTCCCCGCGAAGATCGCGGCCGGGTGGAAGTTCCAGCGCAGGAAGCCGAGCAGCGACCCGGCCAGGGCAAAGCACAGGACCGCGATGAACGGCTGGCCGACCTGGGGCGTGAGGCTGATCACCCCGAGCGTGACCGCCGCGATCAGCCCGATCCCCGATGACAGCCCATCGAGGCCATCGATGAAGTTGATGCTGTTGATCATCCCGGCGATCCACAGGACCGTGAACCCGATCGAGATCGCGCCGCCGAGACGCAGGCTGCCGGCGCCGAACGGGTTGGCCACGAAGTCGACGACGAAGCCCAGGGCGATCGCGAACAGGGCAAGCCCGAGCTGCCCGACGAACTGCCAGCGCGCGCGCAGGTCGAGGGCATCGTCCACGACCCCGAACGCTGTCGCCAGGATGCCGCCGAGGAACAGGCCGACGAGGTCCCCGAGCTGGACCGACGGCGGGACGGCCACGAATGGCGCGACCAGGTTCAGCCCGAGCAGGCCCAGGCTCACGACGACGAACGAGATCGCGACCGCGACGCCGCCGCCGCGCGGAACCGGCAGCGTGTTGACCCGTCGCTGGTTGGGCCGGTCGATCGCCCCGTAGCGCACGGCGATGCGCCGGATCAGCGGCGTCAGGAGGAATGAGACGGCCGCCGCCGCGACGAGGGCGAGGGCCAGGTACGGGATCGTGTCGCCCGCGCTGGCGGTGAATCTCACGCCCGGCGGAGGCCCGGCACCGGGAAGCGGCTCGTGATCGCCGCGACCCGGTCGGCAAGGGCGGTCTGGGCGGTCGGGTCGGCGCGGCGCTCGATGGCATCGGCGATCAGGGTCGCGATCTCGGTCATCTCCGCCTCGCCCATCCCACGGGCGGTCACGGCCGGCGTCCCGACCCGGATACCGGACGAGGTGTTCGGCGGCTGCTGGTCGAACGGGATCTGGTTCTTGTTGACGGTGATCCCGAGCTCGTCGAGCAGATGCTCGGCGTCCTTGCCGGTCACCCCCTGGGACATCACGTCCACGAGCATCAGGTGGTTGTCAGTGCCGCCCGACACGATCCGCAGGCCACGCTCCGCGAGGACGGCCGCGATCCGCGCGGCGTTGTCCACGGTCCGCTGCTGGTCGCGCCGGAACTCCTCGCCGAGGGCCAGCTGGAAGGCCACGGCCTTGCCTGCGATCACGTGCATCAACGGCCCGCCCTGCACGCCCGGGAACACGGTCCGATCAATCGTGGCGGCCAGCGCGCCGGACGCCGACGGAGCGCCCTTCACGTTCGGGAAGTCGGCCGGATTCACCTCGGGCGGCAGCTCGTGGCGGCTGAAGATCAATCCGCCGCGCGGCCCGCGGAGCGTCTTGTGGGTCGTCGTCGTCACGATGTCGGCGTGCGGGAACGGCGACGGATGGACGCCGGCGGCGACGAGCCCGGCGATGTGGGCCATGTCCACGAACAGGAGCGCCCCGACGCCGTGGGCGATTGCCGCCATCCGCTCGAAGTCGAAGATCCGGGGATAGGCCGACGCGCCGGCCACGATCACCTTCGGGCGAACGTCGGCCGCCTGGGCCTCGAGGGCGTCGTAGTCGATCCGCTCGGTGTCCTGGCGGACGCCGTAGGCATGGACCTCGTACAGGCGCCCGCTGAAGTTCAGCTTCATTCCGTGGGTGAGATGGCCGCCCTGGTCGAGCTTCATCCCGAGGATCCGGTCGCCCGGCTCGATCACGCTGAAGTAGGCGGCCATGTTGGCCTGGGCGCCCGAGTGGGGCTGGACGTTCACGTGCTCTGCGCCGCGGAACAATTGAAGGGCACGAACGCGGGCGAGATTCTCGGCGATGTCCACGAACTCGCAGCCGCCGTAGTAGCGCTTGCCCGGCAGGCCCTCGGCGTACTTGTTCGTCAGCCAGCTGCCCTGGGCCTCCATCACGGCGGCCGCGGTGTAGTTCTCCGAGGCGATCAGCTCGATCTTGTCGTGCTGGCGGTGGCGCTCGTCCTCCATCGCCGCCCACAGCTCGGGATCGATGTCGGCGATCGCCGGCCCCGGGCGGACCTGCTCCGTGATCGCCATCCTCGTGCCTCCTCCGTGTGGACCGTCGCCGGCCCGGGTCCCGATCGTCACACCGCATCGGGCGCGGAGGGTCGGGCGCCGCGCTCCGGGGTGTGGTGGGGCTATCTTCCCACGCCGGACGACGATGGTGCGACCGATTGAGTCGGCGGGACCCCGTCAGGCGGGCGGGTCGACCGCTCGCCCGAGGACCGCTTCGATGGCCGCGATCGGGATCGCGCCGACGCGCAGGATCCGGGGCGGCTCGACGGTGCAGTCGACCACGGTTGAGGCCGGGCCGCCATGGGCCGGACCGCCGTCGAGGACGAGGTCGATCGCGTCGCCGAGCTGCTCGACGATCTCGGCGGCATCGCGCGCCTCCGGGACCCCCGAGACATTGGCCGAGGTCGTCGGGAGCGGGCCGACGGCGGCAGCGAGCGCACGCGGCGTCGGGTGATCGGGCATCCGCAGCCCGATCGTGGCCATCCCCGAGGTCAGCGCGGCCGGGAGTGGGACGTCGGGTCGCTGGGGGACGATGACGGTCAGCCCACCCGGCCAGAACGCGCCAGCCAGGGCGGCGGCCGACGGCGGCCATTGCCCGATCGCCGGCGCCTGCTCCGCGTCGGCGAGCAGGAGCATGATTCCCTTGTCGGGCGGGCGGCGTTTCGCGGCGAACAGGGCCTCGATGCCGCCCGGGGTCGAGAGCTGGACCGCGATCCCGTGGACGGTGTCGGTCGGCAGGGCAACGATCCCGCCCGAGCGCAGGA
>JANLYK010000219.1:0-10041 GCA_031365595.1 Chloroflexota bacterium
CATCGCTGTCGGCGAAGCTCCGCGGGTAGACCTGGTAGACGACGCCATCGCGCCACTCGTCGGTGCTCGCGTCGGACGCGGCAGGTTGGATCGGCTGCAGGTCGGTCATGGCCGGAAGTCTAGCGAGCCGACCGGGCGGCCCGGCGCCACGCGGACCGCGACTTCTATACTCGGCCGCCATGACCACCATCGATCACGCCCCGACCGGTGAGCGGATCCGGATCGGCGTCGCCGGCCTTGGGGCGGTCGCCCAGGCCGTCCACCTGCCGCTCCTTGCCCGCCTCGGCACCACGTTCGAGATCGCCGCGCTCGCGGACCTGTCGCCAGCACTTCTTGCCGCGATCGGCGATCGCTACGGCGTCCCGGCCGAGGCCCGCGTCGCCAGCGTGGACGCCCTGATCGCGCAGCCCGGCCTCGAGGGAATCATCCTCCTGACCTCCGGCTCGCACGGTGATGCGGCGCTGGCGGCGCTCGACGGCGGGCTCGCGGTGCTGTGCGAGAAGCCGCTGGCCACGACCGTCGCCGAAGCGGACCGGCTGGCCGCATCGCCGAATCGCGAGCGGCTCCTCCTCGGCTACATGAAGGCGTTCGACCCGGCCGTAGAGGAGGCGCGCCGGATCGTGCTCGGCGAGGCGGCGACGCTCGGCGAGCTGCGCTCGATCGATGTCCTCGTCCTCCATCCGACGAGCGAGTCCCAGCTCGATTTCGCCCACCTCCTCCCGCCGGCCGGCGACATCGACGGGTCGCTCCTCGACGGTCTCCGCGCGGCCGAGCACGGCCGGGTCGAGGCCGCGATCGGTTCGGAGGCCCCTGCCGAGCTCGGCCGGTTGTATGGCGGGCCGCTGAACGGAAGCCTCGTCCACGAGCTGTCGGTGATCCGCTCGGTGACCGGCGAGACCGGTCCCCTGTCGATCGACCACGTGGACGTCTGGCCTGACGGCGCCTGGCCGCCGTCGATCGCGGTCGCCGGGCGCCTCCCGTCGGGCGTTCGGGTGAGCCTCGGCTGGCACTTCCTCGATCGCTATCCGGCCTACCGCGAAGAGGTTCGCTTCCACCATCCCGGCGGCTCGGTCGAGTTGACGTTTCCTGCGCCGTACCGGCTGAACCAGCCCACGATCCTCGAGGTCGAGACGGGCGGGAACGAAACAAGGCGACGGACCGTGTTCGATTCGATCGACGAGGCGTTCGAGCGCGAGCTCCTGGCGTTCGGCCGGCTGATCCGGGACGGCGAGGCGCCACGGACCGGGATCGCGGACGGCCGGACCGACACGATCACCTGCCAGCGGATTGTCGGCGCGCTGGCCACCCGGCGCGGGATCGCGATCGGCGGCGAAGCCGGGCGCGCCGGCGCGGCAGACGAAACCGCCCAGGCCGGCGTGTGACGAGGGCCGAGACGGTCGAGCGCGTGGCTGGCGGCGCGGATGGGCCGGCGATCATCCACCTCGTCCCGCACACCCACTGGGATCGCGAGTGGTACGAGCCGTTCCAGGTCTTCCGGATGCGCCTGGTCGAGCTGGTCGACCAGCTGCTCGATTCGATGGATGCCGACGAACGCCTCGCCTTCACCCTCGACGGCCAGGTCGCCACGATCGACGACTACCTCGAGATCCGGCCCGAGGCCCGGCCGCGGATCGAGCGCCTGATCGCGCAGGGACGCCTCGCGATCGGCCCGTGGCAGATCCTGATGGACGAGTTCCTCGTCTCGGGCGAGACGTTGATCCGGAACCTCGAGATCGGGTGGCACGCAGCCGAGACGTTCGGGGCGGCAATGCCGGTCGGCTACCTGCCGGACATGTTCGGCCATGTCGCCCAGATGCCCCAGATCCTGCGTCGGGCGGGGATCCGTCACGCCGTCGTGTGGCGGGGCGTGCCCGCCGCGATCGACCGCCACGCGTTCACCTGGCGCTCGCCGGACGGCTCGTCGGTCCGGGCCGAGTACCTTGTCGGCGGCTATGGCAACGGCGCGTACCTGCTCGCGATCCCGGACCGACTCGCGGACAAGGTCGCCCGCTACGTCGAAGCCAGCCGGGCGTTCTATGGCGACCGCTCGATCCTCGCGATGTACGGAACGGACCACGCCGTCCCGTCGCCGCGCCTCGCCCAGATCGTCGAGGACGCAAACGCCCAGCGTGATGACATTGCGGTCCGGATCGAGACGTTGAGCACTTATCTCCAGGCGTTCGACGCGGCCGTCGCCGATCCGGCCGTGCCCGACCCGTCGCCGGCGCCGGTCTGGACGGGCGAGCTCCGTTCGGCGGCCCGGGCGAACATGCTGATGAATGTCACCTCGGCCCGGATCGACATCAAAGTCGCGGCCGGGCGGGCGGAGCGGATCGTGGAACGCTACGCCGAGCCGCTGGCCGCGCTCCACGGCGCGGCCTGGCCCGAGCGGCTGCTCGACGTCGCCTGGCGCCGGGTCGTCGACAACTCGGCCCACGACTCGATCTGCGGCTGCTCGCAGGACGCGGTCGTCAGCCAGGTCCTGACCAGGTTCGCGGAGGCCGAGCAGATCGGACGCGGGATCGTGAGCGCCGCGATCCGGCCGCTCGCGGCGGCCACGCCGCGAGGAAGCGCGGTCGTCGTGAATCCATCGCCCCACGATCGGGTCGATCTCGTCGAGCTCGACCTGGACGTGCCCGCGGCCTGGGACGCCGTGGAGCTTGAGCTCGCCGACGGCCGGCGCGTCGCGACGCAGCTCGTGGAACGGCCCGACGCGGTCCTCCGCCGCCTGCGCCTGACCGGCCGCCAGGTGCCGGAGCTCTTCGCCAGGCGGCTGCACGGCCGGGAGCTGTTCGGGCACTCGCTCGACGGCCACCTCATCGAGAACGACGGCGACGAGCGGCACCTGATCCTGCTCATGGACGACCCGGCCGCCCAGCCGGACTTCGATGTCGACACCGTCCTCGATGCGGCGGCCGCGGCCGCGGCCGACGGGCCCGACGAGGAGTGGCAGGTGACCGTGATGCGCGGCGACCGGCGGCGGCTCGTGGCCGCGGTCCCGGCGCCGGCCCTCGGCGCCGTCGCGGTCCGCCCGATCGAATCCGAGCCGGCGGAGGCGCCGTCGTCCTCGCGTGACAGCGTCGTCGTCGGCGAGCGCTCGATCGACAACGGTCTCGTCCGTGTGATGGTCGCCGACGATGGGACCTTCGAGCTCAGAGGCGGGGGCGTGCGACTTGCCGGTGTCGGCCGGCTCGTGGACGGCGGCGACTACGGCGACACGTACAACTACGGCCCACCGGCCGAGGACCGGCTGATCGACCGGCCGGCGCGGGTCGTCGTCATGGCAACGGAGAGCGGCCCGATCCGCGGTCGGCTCGAGATCACCGCCCGCCACGACTGGCCGATCGGGCTCGACCCGGACGGCCGCCAACGGACGGCCGCGACCGCGTCCGTCGATGTCACGACCAGCGTGGAGCTGCGTACTGGAGAGCCGTTCGTCCGGGTCTCGATCGCGTTCGACAACCCGGCCCGTGACCACCGGGTTCGCTGGCATATCCCGCTCCCCTCCGCGGCCGATCACTCCGCCGCCGAGGGCCAGTTCGCGGTGGTCGAGCGCGGCCTGACCGAAGAAGCGGGCCATGGCGAGGTGCCCACGCCGACGTTCCCGGCCCACGGCTGGGTCCACGCCGCCGGTGCGACCGTTCTGCTGGAGCACGTCACCGAGTACGAGCTCGTCGATGACGGTCGTGAGCTAGCTCTGACGATCCTGCGCTCGACCGGCCTGATCAGCCGCAACGACAACCCGTTTCGCGAGGACCCGGCCGGGCCGGAAGTGCCGGTGCCGGGCGCACAGATGATCGGCTCGTGGCGCGTCGGGTTCGGGCTCCTGCCTCACGCCGGCACCTGGTCGGAGGATGGCATCGCGGCGGCGGCTGAGGCGTACCACCTGCCGTTCGTCACCGCGTCCGGCACCCGGACCGCGGCCGGGCCGGGCGCCCAGGCAGGCGCAGGTGCGCCGACGACCCCCGAGCCCGTTCCCACGGGGACCGGCCTCCGGTTGGACGGTCCCGGCGTCGTCCTCAGCGCGCTGCGTCGACGTGGCGACGAACTCGAGGCACGGATCGTCGCCCAGACGGATACGGCCACGACCGCCGTGATCTCGGGCCGGGCGATCTACGCCGCACGTGACGTGGACCTCCTCGGGCGGCTCGGCGCCGAGCTCGCTGTCGACTCCGACGGAAGGTTGCAATTCGCTCTCGGGCCGTGGGAGATCCGGACGATTCGGTTCACCGATCGCCCCAATTGAGCACGGCCGACTCCCGGGCGAACCGTTGCGGACCCGATCCGCGATGTACCTGTACCGTTGACATCGCCGAGAACGCGCCGCTAGTCTCGGCCACGGATGCAAGAATCCGGCGCGGCGACACGCCCGAGCCACCGCCGCCCCCTCCCTGCCCGGCTGGCCACGGCCGTTGATGCCGAGACAGGGCCCGGACGACGACTGGATCGGTCGCTGTCGACCTTTGACCCGGCAAGCCCGGGAAGCGGACCCACGCAAGTGGGAACCGATCTGGAGGTCGCCCGTGATGGGCGACCCGGCGAGTCGTCGGCCAGTTCCGACGTCCGCGATAGAGGAGGAGGCCCGATGGCCAAGTTCCCGCGATTCCTGACCTTGCCGCTCGCAGCGGTGCTCATCGTGAGCGCGTGCGGCGGCGGGGCAACCCCGACCCCGGCCGGCAGCACCGGCACGGCTCCCAGCACGGCTCCCAGCACGGGCGCCAGCAGCGAGCCCACCGGCTCCGCGACCGCCGGCGGCTCGATCACCGTCACCTCCCTGTGGGGCGGCGCCGAGCAGACGAACTTCCAGAAGGTCCTCGACGCCTTCAAGGCGAAGAGCGGCATCGAAGTCAAGTACGAGTCCGTCCGCGACAACTACGCGACGGCCCTCCAGACCCGGATCACCGGCGGCAACCCGCCGGACGTCGCGATCCTGCCGGGCATCGGCTTCCTGCGCCGCTTCGCCAAGGACGGCTCGATCAAGAAGGTCTCGGAGCTCGGCATCGATCGCGCCGCGATCGAGGGCAACTACGCGCCGGGCATCCTCGACATCGGCTCCGTCGATGGCGAGCTCTACGCGATCATGGTCAAGTTCAACAGCAAGAGCACGTTCTGGTATCGCCCGGCCCGCCTCACCGAGGCCGGCGTGGACGTCCCGAAGGACTGGGATGCGTTCAACGCCGCGTTGACCGCGCTCGTCGCGAAGGGCCACAAGCCGATGGGCCTCGGGGCCAAGGACTCGTGGACGCTGACCGACTGGTTCGAGAACATCTACGTTCGCCAGGCCGGGCCCGAGGCGTACGACAAGCTGTTCAGCAAGGACGGCGACTGGAGCGACCCGTCGGTCGCGGCGGCGGTCAAGGCCATGACCGACGTCCTGACCGACAAGAACGTCGATGGCGGCATCAAGGCCGCTCTCGGACGCGTGTTCACCGACGCGATCGGCCAGGCGTTCAGCGCCACGGCCACCGCTGACATGTACTACGAGGGTGGCTTCGTCGGTGGGATCATTACCGGCCAGGTCAACAAGGACGCCAAGCTCGGCACGGATGCCGACTGGTTCGACTTCCCGTCGATCAACGGCAACACCGGGGTCACGATCGGCGGCGACGTCATCGCGGCGCTGACCACGAACCCCGGCGTCAAGGAGTTCATGGAGTACATGACCACCGCTGAGGCCGGCGGAGTGTGGGCGGCCACCGGCGCGATCATCTCGCCGGTCAAGGGCGTCGACGCCAGCGTCTACCCCAACGACCAGGTCAAGCGCGAAGCGGCCCAGGTGGCCAACGCCACCGCGGTTCGCTTCGACGGTTCCGACCTGCTGCCGGGCGGCGGCCCCGACCTGGGCGCCGAGCTGCAGAAGGCCATCCAGGGCCAGACGGTCGACTGGGCGTCATTCCAGACGCAGATCCAGACCGCCTGGGGCAACGAGTAACCTCCACCCCGATCTGAGAGACTACGGGAGGGCCCATCGGGCCCTCCCGTTCTCGTTTCCGAAGGGATTGCCGATGACCGCTCCCACCGGACTGGGCGCCGCTCGTGAGTTCCAGGCAATTGCCGCGGGCGCGAAGCCGCCCAAGCCGCCGGCGATCGAGAACCGGAATGGCAAGGTCGCCCTTCTGTTCCTCCTCCCGACGATCGTGCTGCTCGGCGTATTTCTCGTCTATCCCACGATCTATACGTTCTTCCTCAGCTTCAACCGCGGCCGGCGTGGCGAGTTCAGCAACTGGGTCGGGTTCGACAACTATGTGAACCTGTTCACGAAGGACCCGAACTTCATCAACCTCGGCACCTTCCCGCCGTCCGGGGCGCTGTTCAACAACGTCCTCTGGCTGATCTTCTACACCTCGATCGTGATCTTCCTCGGGCTCGTCATCGCGGTGATGGCGTCGCGCGTGCGCTACGAGGCGATCATCAAGTCGATCGTGTTCCTGCCGATGGCGATCGCTGCCACGGCGCTCGCGGTCATCTGGGCCTTCGTCTACGCTCCGGACGCGAAGACCGGCCTGCTCAATGCGATCCTCGGAATCTTCAACGCCGGCCCGATCTCGTGGCTCGGCGACCCCGGCTTCGTGAATGCGGCGATCATCGCGGTCGGGATCTGGGGATCGGTGGGATTCGCGACGGTGATCCTGTCGGCCGCGATCAAGAGCATCTCCACCGAGGTCATCGAGGCCGCCCGGGTCGACGGAGCCAATGAGATCCAGGTGTTCCGCCGGATCATCCTGCCCATGGTCAGCCTGCCGATCTCCGTGCTCGCGGTGACCCTGACCGTCAATGTCGTCAAGCTGTTCGATCTGCCCTACGTCCTGACCAACGGAGGCCCGGGAACCTCGAGCCGGGTGATCGCCTTCACGATGTACCAGGAGTCGTTCCCGGGCGGGCTGTTCGGGAAGGGCGCCGCCGTCGCCATGGTCATGCTCGTGATCATGACCCCGATCATGCTCTACAACATTCGTCGCTTCCGCACGGGGTCGGTCACATGAACACCACGCCCGACGCCTACGCCGGCGCGGCAATCGCCGAGCGGCCGCGGACGCTGAGCGGCCGGATCGTCAAGGCCCTGAACAAGACGCCGATCCACATCGCCCTCGGCATCGTGGCCGTCATCTGGCTGGCGCCGACCATCGGGTTGCTCGTCACCTCGTTCCGGCCGCGTTCGGACATCCAGGCGACCGGCTGGTGGGAGACGCTGACCACCCTGCGCTTCACCACGGAGAACTACATCGGCGTCATCAACTCCCAGGGCATGCTCCGGGCGTTCATCAACAACGTGATCATTTCGATCCCCTCGACGTTGCTGCCCCTGACCTTTGCGGCCCTCGCGGCGTACGCCTTCTCGTGGATCAACTTCCGCTTCCGGGACAGCCTGTTCCTGCTCGTCATCGCCCTGATGATGATCCCCTCGCAGGTCGCGTTCATCCCGGTCCTCCAGCTGTTCGCGCCGTTCGGATTCACCCGGAACTTCATCGGCATCTGGCTGGCCCATACCGCGTTCGCCCTGCCGTTCGGGATCTTCCTCCTCCGGAACTTCTTCATCACATTGCCGCGCGACCTGATCGAGGCTGCGCGGATCGACGGCGCCTCGACCCTCGGCGTCTTCCGGACGATCGTGGTGCCGCTGTCGGTGCCGGCGATCGCGGCCTACGGGATCTTCCAGTTCCTGTGGGTCTGGAACGACCTCCTGATGGCACTCGTGTTCGTCCAGAACGCCGCGAACAACCCGCTCACTCGGCAGATCAACGGCCTCCTCTCGCAGTACGGCACCGAGTGGAACCTGCTGGCAGCCTCGGCGTTCCTGCTGATGATCGTGCCGCTGGTCGTGTTCTTCAGCCTCCAGCGCTACTTCGTCCAGGGTCTGCTGGCGGGGTCGGTCAAGTAGCCGTTCCCGGATCCGTGGCCGGCGCGTCGCGTCTGCGTGTCGTCACCTGGAACATCCGGGCCGCGATCGGTCCGGGCGAGCCGTTTCCGCCCGCCTGGTGGCGGCACGTTCGCATCGACCGGCTGGAGCGGATCGCCGCGATCCTGCGCGAGCTCGATCCGGACGTCGCGACGCTCCAGGAGGTCACGATCATGACCCCCGACGGCGCCGTCCTCGACGAGCCCGCCGAGCTGGCCCGGCTGACCGGCCGGCACGCCCGCTACGCCGCGGTCCACTCCTTTCCGCTGGTGGAGCCCGAGACGGGCCGGGCGATCGGGATGGCCAGCTGGGGCAACGCAATTCTCAGTTGCGAACCGCTAGCCGACGGGTTCGCGTTTGGACTGCCGCGGGCAAGCGACGATGACCTGGTCGAGGTGGACGGCGCGGTCCATCACGTCACGGGCGAGCCGCATCCACTGATCGACGTTCGCTACGCCGACAGCGAGCCCGGCCACCGGGAGCCGCGCTGTGTCGTCGGCGGCCGGCTGACGGGGCCGATCGCCGCGACGATTGCGACGACCCACCTCACGTACATCGGCCGGGCCCAGCGCCGTGCCCAGGCCGACGCGCTGGCCGCCATCGTCCGCGACCGGGCCGGCGAAACGGGTCCGGCGATCGTGACCGGCGACTTCAACGCTCCTCTCGAGGCGCCGGAGCTGGCCGCGCTCGGCGCCGGATTCGCGGACGCCTTCGCGGCCGTCGGATTCGGTGCCGGCGACGCGCGCCGGCAGTCGTGCGGTCCGTGGCCGATCGACCACATCCGGGTCCGCGGTCTTACAGTGGAGACGTGCCGCGTCGTTATCGAGGCCGGCGACGCCTCTGACCACTGGCCGGTCGTGGCCGACCTCCGCACCGAGCCCGTCTGAGGCTCAGCCCTCGAGACGGGAGCGCAGGCGGCGGACCTGCTCCGCGAGCTCCGCCTCGGACGCTCGAGCGCCCTCGACGACGGCCGGCGGGGCCTTGCTCGTGAACGCCTCGTTGGCCAGACGAGCCCGGGCCGCCGCCAGACGGGCCTCTGCCTCGACGAGCTCCTTCTCGAGCCGGGGCCGATCGGAGCTTCCGCCGGCGGCCCCCGGTGTCGTTCCGACGGCCGCCGGCAGGGCCACATCCGCCTCGACCTCGCCGACGATCACCGCGAGTCCCGGGCGCGCGCCGGTCGTGGCCGCGAATGCCGACCGATCGGCGTGGCGAGCCAGGGGCCGCGCCCGGGCCAGCCGACCGAGCGCCGTGGCGAGGTCGTCGAACGTCGCGGCCAGCGCCGCCGGAACGACGACATCCACGGCGAGCCACAGCCCTGGCGCGATCCCCGCCTCCGAGCGGGCGTTCCGAATCCCGCGAACCAGCTCGATCACGGCGCCGACCGCATCCTCGGCGGCCGCGTCGCGTGCGGCCGGCGATGGCCACCTCGCGACGATCAGGAGTTCCGGATCGCCTTGCCGGCGCGGGAGCTCGGCCCAGATCGCCTCGGTCAGGAACGGCATCACCGGATGGAGCAACCGAAGGTAGCGATCGAGGGCGTCGACCAGCGTCCACCACGTCGCCGCGCGCTGGTCGGCGGACGCCCCCGGATCGGACAGGCGGACCTTCGCAAGCTCGATCCCCCAGTCGCAGAACTCCGACCAGATGCCGTCGTACAGGGCGCGGGTCACCTCGCCGAACTGATACTCGGCCAGGCCGCGGTCCACGCCGTCCGTGGTCGCCGCCGCCCGCGACCGGATCCAGCGCTCGACCGGACCGAGCAGGGCCTCGTCCGGGGCGACGCGCGGCGCACCGGGCGAGACCTCTGCCGGGCGGGAGCCCAGGACGAAGCGGGCGGCATTCCAGAGCTTGTTGGCGAAGTTCCGGGCGAGCTCGAGCTTGTGCGGCCCGAAGCGCTGGTCCTGGCCGGCCGTTGCGCCGTGGATCAGGGCGAAGCGGAGCGCATCGGCCCCGGCCTCCTCCATGACCGCGAGCGGGTCGACGACGTTGCCCTTCGTCTTCGACATCTTCTGGCCCTGCGGGTCGCGGATCAGGCCCGACAGGGTGACCGTGTGGAACGGCTCCACCCCGGTCAGCTCGATGCCGAGCATCATCATCCGGGCGACCCAGAAGAAGATGATGTCGTAGCCGGTCTCCATGACCGA